>CBDTVC010000330.1:0-4532 GCA_965363925.1 uncultured bacterium
AACCGTACGCGATCCAGACTGCGGGCTTGTCGGCGGCGATGTGTTCGCACCATCGACGGATTCAAGGGATGGCTCGGTCGAAGTCTCAGCCGGCTCGGGAAGTCCCAGTTCCTTACGAATGAGCTGTGCGCTCTTTGCAATCGTCGGTGCCTGGAATAGTGTCGCGAGCGAGAGGTCAACGCCGAACGTTCGTTTGATTTTGGTGAACAACCGCACAGCGATCAGCGAATGGCCACCAAGGTCAAAGAAATCTTCGTTTGTGCCGACGTCCGGTACACCAAGCAACGACGACCACAAGTCAACCAACCCCCGCTCAATATCGTCTCGCGGGGCAGACTTGGCCTGGGCACTCTCATCCGATTTGGTTTCCGCAGCCTTCGGAGCCCGTGTTCCGGAATCGGCAACTGCGGTCATCGAACTCCACTTGACGGAAGAAACAATTGGCGTGACTTCGTCATGTAGCGAAAGGCAATATTCAAGTGCCGCAAACCCTTCTGCCGGTTCAATCCCAAACCGCCTGCCAAGCTCTAGCAGCGTCATGTCGACGACCGAGACATCTTCATCTGAACCGCTCAGTGCGTGCGCAACATCAGTCCCGTTGACCCGCTTCATTGCAAACCCGTCAATTGCGGCTACGACCTCACCGGCAGTGTTGAGTAATCGATAATCAAGTGTGACGAAGTCTGGATGCGAGTCTGCTTCATTCGATAAGGTAGCTTCCGCAATCAGTTGGGCAGGAAGAGGTTTGTAGTAACGGATCGAGCGATACGTGATCGGTACGTACAGATCGTCATGCGACTCGAATCCGACGTCCAGCGGTAGCGCAAAACCTGTTGCTATGTCGAGTAAGGCCGGATGAAAGCCGAAAGCCTCTGATTCCAGGACGTATTGTGGCAGCAGCTCCAGTTCGGCCCTGGCAAATCCAGATTCGAACTGGACTTCACGCAAACACTTCCAACGCGGACCAAATTGCAACCACTGTTCTTGCTTGGACTTGTCGCCGGGCAAAACGCTTTGTTTTTGACCATTACCAACCCGGGCAAATGCGACGTCTTTGCTGTCAGGAGGCAAAGCTGATACGGACGCGAAGGCATGGTCCAGTCTCGTCCCATCGATGATTGAAAACACACAAGCATCAAAAGAATTTCCCTTTGCCCGCTGCAACTCCACTCCGGCCGCTACGTGCTCACCGTCGGGGACCGATAGGGTTTCTGCGAAAACTAGATCATCAATCCGGCAGGGCGCGGAATCCGATTCAAGAGAATACGCGGCGCGAACCAGTTCAACGATCAGCGTACCGGGTGCCAAAGCCTGGCCGGTCCACAGGCGATGCTCGTTGATGTACCAGTCGTCCGACGCGTCCAATGTAGTCAGGTAGCGGATGGTCGAGCCGTCGCGTTCGGCCTGATCAAAAATCGCGTGCTCTATCGATTCGAGGTTGCCAGCCGTGCCCGGAGACTCGGTCGTCTTGTCGGAGTCCTTCTCGGCTGTCATTCCAAGATTCCGCCACATTCCCCAATAGGTAGACAGAATCTTCATCGATCCGCCGCGACTTGCTTCGGCAAGGGCACTCAGGTAGGCATTTGCGCTAACATAATCAATTTGTCCGGCGGGCGCTAGCAGTGCACTTGTTGACGAGAACAACAAAACAAACTCAGTTCCCATTGATTCCGCAACGGAGAGGACAGCCTCGGCGCCAAGGGTTTTTGGATGAAGCACTGAGAGGGCCGATTCCGGTGTCTTCGCCAGCGCCGGTCCGTCATCCAGGGTGCCCGCCGCGTGGAGAATGCCGTGAATGCTGCCGACACTCTTTTCCACCTCCGAAAGGGTTTTGTGCAAGCAATTACTATCCGTAACGTCTACAGCGAAATAGTAAACGTCTATCGATCTTGATAGATCAAGAAGTCTCTGCAAGCGGCGTCGAATTCCAGGTTCCGTCGCGTCCGCAATTGATGCAGCCTCCCATTCACTTTTTTCCGGGAGGGCTGTGCGGCCTAACAGAACAACCGTTGCGTTGTAAAGCCGGCCGAGAATGCCTGCCAGTTCGATCCCCACACCACCTGTGCCACCGGTAATTACGTAGGTCTTGCCCTTCTCGAAAGAAACCGACTCGGCCGCCGGACTGCTTCCGTTTTGCTTAGGATGAGGAGCGATGCTGGAGGCAAAGAATTCTTCTCCGCGTATCGCAATTGCGGATGATCCGGGCTCTCGGCCAAACAGCACGCCAAGACGATCAAAGGCAACTTCCGTCCCGTCTATGTCCAGTTGTTGAAACTTGAAGGAGGGGAGCTCTTTTTCAAGCACCGTGCACGGGCCGCTTACCAAGGCGCCGTGGGCGTCAAGAACGAGATCACTATCTCCGGTCGAAATTGAAGAACGCGTAAGCGAATAGCCTCGTAGCGAATCCACGTCAGCTTCGAGTGCTGCTTGTGCCAGATACAGAAGGCCGAAGAAATTTGCCTCAATCGCAGCTTCGATTCCGGATTCGGAATCGATCAACATTGGCCATGCATGCAAAACATCGGTAGGCTTGAAGTCCAGCGAAGCCAGGTGTTCAAATAGTGCCACGTAGTCTTCACGCTGGCCGGGCCGGATCGTTGATCGGTCTATACCGAACGACGCTGCTGTTCCGACCTCTACGACGTGACGTGTCGAAGAATCCGCGGCGCCATTGCCCGCAACCGCGGACAATACCTTATTAGAGACGTCATCAGCTTCGGGCCCAGCGAGGACCAGCCAGCGTCGACGGCCCTGGACGGTTGACGTTGTCGGCGTTGTTCTGGACCAAGATATGCTGTTAATCCATTGGTCGACGTCCGGTAGCTTTTCGATCGACGGTTTGTTCGCCGTCGCCGATGTTACTGGCTGAACCGCACCCGTCCCCGGGGAAATCCAATGTCGCTGTTTTTCGAACGGGTAGGTCGGGAGAGGAATGCGCCTGCCATCTGATAATTCGTTAACAGTTTTCCAATGGACCTGAATGCCCGCGCTCCATGCTCGGCCCAACGACTCAACGAGGACTTTCTCGTCTTCGGCTTCGTCTTTGGGATGCCGCATCGTTGTGAGTACTGTTGCGCCGCCCGAATCAGAGTGCATGTCAGCGAGCGTGGCAAGAGTCCGGCCAGGGCCGACCTCAAAGAGGACAGGGTTGGGACGCTCAAGAATCGTCGAGAGGCCCTTTGCGAATTGAACCGTCTCACGAATATGGCGCGTCCAGTAAGCCGGGTCGGTTGACTCGGCGGCCGTAATCCACTCACCTGTAACGTTTGACACAAACGGGATAGTCGGCGGATTCAGCTGAATGCCCGACACGAATGCGCTGAACTCCTGGAGAATTGGCTCAACCATTCGCGAATGAGCCGCGACGTTGATGCGAACCCGCTGGAAATCAATCTCCGCCGCCTCAAGTCGCTTCTCAAGGGCCTCGATGGCTTCAACCGGACCGGCGACCACGTTTAGCTCGGGCGCGTTCTCAGCAGCAACATCTACTGACTCATCTAAGTAGGAACTCAGCGAGGCACGGGGACAGAAGACGCTAAGCATAGCGCCGTCCTGTAGTGTTTCGAAGAGACGTCCTCGTGTATAGACAAGCGACAATGCGTCTGTCAACGAAAATACGCCGGAGAGGCAAGCCGCAACGTATTCCCCCATGCTGTGCCCAGACATCGCGCTGGGTGTAATGCCTAACGACATTAGTAGTTTAGCAAGCGCGTATTCGGTTGCAAACAAGGCCGGGAGAGCCGTCTTTGGAGACTGCAGCGGCGGCGCAACGTCATCGAGTTTCGTGGCTTCTGTCAATTCCGCCCGAAGGTCGATGGCATGTTCTCGGATCATGTGATCGACACATTCGTCAATCACGTCACGGTAGGCGGAAAAACGTTTGTACAATCCCGCACCCATGCCTCGGTGTTGCGCGCCTCCGCCCGCAAACATAAAGACGTTGGTCGTTGAGTCACTTGAACGGCCTACATCGCCCGGTTGCCGAGAGACTAATTCCTGTACAAGTTCATCAATTGAGTTCCCGCTCGCGACGAGGCGATGGTCAAACGTCTTTCGACCGGCGACCATCGTAAAGGCGACATCGTCGAGCGAGACATCAGGGTTTGTAGCGAGGTAGTCACCGAGCCGATGCGCAGCGGCAATGGTCGCAGGTTCGGATCCCGCAGAAATTGGAACAACGATACGACGATCAGCCGCCGATTGATTTGCTCGTCCTGGCGACTGGTTAACGGCAGGCGGTTCCTCAAGTATGAGGTGCGCATTCGTTCCGCCAACGCCCAGAGAACTCACTCCAGCTCGACGAATACCACATTCAGGAGCCCACTCTACGAGTTTGTTACTTACGTAAAACGGCGTCTTTTCAATCTCCAGCTTTTCATTGGGCTCGGTAAAGTGGAGGGTAGGAGGGATCTTGCCGTTCTTGACCGCCAACGTTGCTTTGATGAGACTTGCGACACCAGCAGCCGTATCCAGATGCCCGATGTTCGGCTTCACAGATCCCAACGCACAATATCCCAGCTGTTCATGTCCAC
>CBDTVC010000331.1:0-4529 GCA_965363925.1 uncultured bacterium
AATGGAGTCGCCGGTGTGCACGCCCATGGCATCAAAGTTCTCGATGGCGCAAATAATGATGACGTTGTCGTTTTCGTCTCGGAGCAACTCAAGTTCGTATTCCTTCCAGCCATAGAAGCTCTCTTCCATGAGCACTTCGTGCACCGGCGAAAGCTCAAGCCCACGCATCACTTTGCGGTCAAATTCGTCCGCGGTCCAAACGATGCCGCCGCCGCTACCACCCATTGTAAACGACGGCCGAATCACGACGGGCAACCCACCTAGTTCCTGGGTGATTTCCTTGGCCTCCAACAAGCTCCTGGCTGACCGACTTCGCGCTTGATCAATGCCGATCTTTTCCATCAGATCACGAAATTGTTGCCGGTCTTCCGTGACTTTGATAGCGTCGATGTCAACGCCGATAACTTCCACCCCCATTTTTTCCCAGTATCCTTCCTCGTGAAGAATGCTGGCGAGGTTCAGTCCGGTCTGTCCACCCATTGTAGGTAGCACGGCATCCGGCTTTTCAATTTCCACAATCTCTTTGATCGCCTCCGGGGTCAATTCGCGCAGATAGACCTTGTCTGCAGTGACCGGATCCGTCATAATTGTGGCCGGGTTCGAATTGATCAGCACAATGCGATAATCCTCAGCACGCAACGCACGACAGGCCTGACTTCCCGAGTAGTCAAACTCACAAGCCTGGCCAATTACGATTGGCCCAGAGCCAATTAGCAGTATCGTTTTTATATCAGTTCGCTTTGGCATTTACGCTTCGATCGAGACAGAGGTGGAATGTGAACCAGAATTAACCGGGGTCGTAAGCCGCCCCGTTGCCGCCGGTGTGATGCCGGCACTCCTAAAATTTCCGACATCCTCAAGAAACTGGGCGAAGAGGTATCGACTATCGTGGGGACCCGGCGACGCCTCAGGATGATACTGGACCGACAAGCCCGTGAACTGCTTGTACCGGACACCTTCAACCGTCTGATCGTTCAGGTTTATGTGCGTCAGGGCTACTTCGTGAGCAGGAATCGAATCAGCATCAACGGCAAAACCATGGTTTTGCGTGGTCACCTCCACGTGACCGGTGCCGAGATACTTCACTGGGTGGTTGGCGCCCCGATGCCCCACGCGCATCTTGTACACGTTCATTCCAGCTGCCAGCGACATTAGTTGATGACCAAGGCAGATCCCGAACAGCGGAATACCCGCATCAATGGCGCCTCGAACTGTTTCAACTGACTCAGGCATCGCGCGCGGATCTCCCGGCCCATTGCTGAAGAAGATCCCGTCAGGCTGCCACGCCAGGACATCCGCCAACGGAGTAGAGGACGGAAATACGCGGACAGTGCAATTGGATGCTTCAAACATCCTGAGAATGTTAAACTTCACGCCGTAATCAAAAACAGCAATCTTGACTTCGCCCGCCGAGCAATAGTCGTATGCCTTCGCGGTCGTGACCATCGAAGCCAATTCGAGCCCGTTCATTGACGGCCAGTTCTTCGCACGATCCACCAGCACCGCGTCATCCATTTCAACAGAAGAAACAACCGCGTTCATCACGCCACTGCTGCGGATGTGCCGCACAAGTGAGCGAGTATCCACGCCCGACAACCCTACCAGTTCATGGCGTTTCATGAACTCGTCCAACGATTCGGTCGCCATCGTGTTGGAGTACGAATGCGAGAATGACCGAACGATCAGCCCGGCGATCATCGGCCTATCTGCTTCCATGTCTTCGTCAGATGCTCCGTAGTTCCCAATATGGGGATAGGTCATCATCATGAGCTGCCCATAGTAGGACGGATCCGTTATGATTTCCTGGTAGCCAGACATGCTCGTATTGAAGCATAATTCGCCGCCGGTTTCACCAACATGTCCGACCGAACGACCGGTGACCACGGTGCCGTCAGCAAGGGCCATCTTGCAAGGCAGACCTTTCAGCATTATTCGACTTTTCACGTCCGTCATGATTACGGGGGGGGTGATCTTGTCTATTGTCATTCGTCTTAGTAATCGTGTCCGAGATTGCTGATAACGAGGTTCTATTGATCCGAGTCGCTAGGTCAAACTGCCACATACAAAAAAACCTTTCCCAAAAAGGGAAAGGCCTTATCGTCGACGACGATACGAAGCTTTGGAATACCGAAATACCGGAGGCGTTTGAAAGGCTCGATTAATATCCTCTTCAAGCTGAATCATTTCAGGGAGGTAATCTGGATAACGACCAAACGTCATCCGATCCTAACCGCCACAAAAATACGCCGGGCAATTGATGAATTCAACCGGGTTGACTGTCTGTGGACAACTAACCGACGGTATTCGTCGAATTCGAAAAAACAGCACCAATTCCCTCCGATGCAGAAACGATTGTTTCTACTCTTTTGGGGCCAGTCGAGACGGTATTGATAGGAACGTTGAGATATTCCGACAGAAAACGAAGATACGTTACGGCCGTAGCGGGTAAATCTGCGACGCGCTTAACGTCTGATATGTCTTCAGACCAGCCTTCAAACGACTCGTAAACAGGCTCCACGGAAGTCAGCGTTTCAGCTTCGCTTGGAAAACGGCGAGAGAGCTTTCCATTATATCTATAGCCTGTACAGACCTTGATCTCGCTAAGGCCGCTTAGTACGTCCAGCTTAGTGATGCAAAGTTCGGTAAACCCATTGATCATTGAGGCATAGTTGAGCGCAACGAGGTCAATCCATCCACAGCGCCGTGGTCGTCCCGTGGTCGCGCCAAACTCATGACCAACCGATGCAAGATGTTTGCCAACTCCGTCTGAGAGTTCGGTTGGAAATGGCCCATTGCCCACACGCGTGCTGTAGGCTTTTACAATTCCGATGACTGAATCCACTGCAGTCGGCGGAAGACCAAGCCCGGTACAACATCCGCCAGCTGTCGGGTGGCTCGAGGTGACATACGGGTACGTTCCAAAGTCGACGTCGAGCAACGAACCTTGGGCACCTTCGGCGAGAATACGTTTGCCTTCCGCATGCGAGCGACAAAGGAACTCGGTTGTGTCGGTGACAAACGGATCTATGATCTTGTCAAATTCGACGTATTCGTCGATGATCGCATCAACATCGAGCTTCTCGGCACCGTACACACTCTGAAGGACCGTGTTCTTCTGCTCAATCGAAATGGTAAGCTTTTTCCGAAGCACGTCACGGTCGAGCAGATCAACAACCCGGATGCCAGTCCTCGCGAACTTGTCTACGTAAGCAGGCCCAATACCCCGGCCCGTTGTCCCGATCGCACCGTCATCACGAGCTCGCTCTATCGCTTCTTCGATACGCTTGTGATATGGCATGATCAAGTGGGCGTTGTGCGAGATCAGCAAGCGGCCATCGACTTCGAACCCCAGTTCGCGGATGGTACGCACTTCCTCCATGAGCGCAACAGGATCAATGACAACGCCATTACCGATGACGCATGTAACACCCTTGTGAAAAATCCCGCTGGGAACGAGGTGCAACACAAACGTCTTATCATCAAAACAAATTGTATGTCCTGCGTTTGCACCTCCCTGGTAGCGAGCGACAATATCAATCTTGTCGCTCAGCATGTCTACAATTTTCCCCTTTCCCTCATCTCCCCACTGACTTCCGATTACAATGGTAACGGGCATTTACTCGTACAGCGTGTTTGGTGTTCTTAATGTGTATTAACTGGTGGCATTGTCGAGCGCCAGATTTCCAACCGGTTCACCCGCGGGTTGCCTTACCCGAGTCGCAGCAGCATTACTGACGCTGCAAAAAGAAAGGCGGCAGGAACAATCCTGCCACCTTTCAAAAAAGACTAATCCGCGATTAGCGGCAACAATCACGCATCAGGTTTAACAGGATCCGTTTCGAAGCTCTTTGCAGCCGCATCAACGGAATCATAGTGTTTGAACACTGTGATCAGTTTCGTGATTACGAGCAGCGACTGGATACGATCAGCTACGTTAGCCAACCGCAGGTCACCGCCTGAATTACGCATCGTAGTCAGACCGCTGATCATCATTCCCAGCCCGCTCGAGTTCATAAATTTTGCCTTGTGGAGATCGACGATAACGTTGCTCTGCCCTTTCTCTCTGAGGTCGTGCAGAGTTGTGTGTAGAACGTTGCCATCTGGCCCACCCATTACGTTACCCTTTAGGGTAATGACAACGGCATTGTAGCGTTCATCAATTGAGAAATTCATAGCGTGGATTTGTTGCCGTAAAACGGATGAGAAAAACTAACGTCGAAGCGGAAATCGTTTTCGCAATTCAACCACCACAGGTGCGGCGACGAATACCGACGAATACGTACCAATCAGGATACCAATGATCAATGCGAATGCAAAGCCTTTCAGTACCTCGCCTCCGAATATAAACAGGACAACTACTACGAGCAAGGTTGTTCCAGACGTAATAATGGTCCGGCTCAGGGTCCGATTTATCGATCGATCCACGGTTTCATCAAACGGTTCAGACTTGAATACATTCGCATACTCGCGAATTCTGTCGAACACGACCACCGTATCGTTCAGCGAGTACCCTACAATAGTCAGGAAGG
>CBDTVC010000332.1:0-4502 GCA_965363925.1 uncultured bacterium
GTGTTCGATTGGGAATTCAATATAATCGACTGCGAGTGGTTCGAAGCCGTTGATGGTTCTGGCAAATTCCTGTAGACCGACCGAAAGAAGTATGCTCTCGTCCGAATCGTAGTACAAGTGCGTTAGGGCTTGGTGAACCCCGGCCGACGTTGCCGAAACGGCGCGAACCGATCCGAAGTCACTGATAAGCTGTGGCTTGAGGTCGAGGTATAGAATGTCACGACGATTACCACGGCCATCAGCCGAAGTAGTATCGTAGTCTTCGGGAGCGACAAGGCCGGGGACAAAACCGCGGAGGCCGGGATCGTAGTCATCCAGAATGTCAAGCCAGAGAATATCCAGAACGTCGTCGCCGTCGAAACTGGGTACGTCGCCGAAAACGTTTCCATTGTTGGTGAGAATTCCGACCGTCGGGTCGACGGATTTATTCGGAGTCACGTCCAGCAGGTACGAGGCAAGACTATCGACCTGCTGTTGCGAAACGTCGGCCACGAAACTCGTTTCGATCCAGATGCGAATTGAAGTTCGCTCCTCTTCGAGCGTAAAGTTTACGGATCGCCAACCGTTACTAAGTGGGAGCGGTGTGTTGAAACTTAGGGTGTCCCCAATGTCGTGCTGGGATCGGGCGTCTGGTTTCTGGGCGGACCACCGGCTGATCGCCGTCTCCGATGGCCAGGTCAAGTCTCTTGACAATGAGGATTTCAAAGGCAACCGGCCGCGCCTGACCGACTGCTCGGCATCAGATGATTCTTCTAGCATCCACAGCGTCTCAGTGCTCAGATGCGTTTGCGCTTTGGCGGCAGTTGAAAACGGAACGCAGATGGCGCAGGTCAGTGCCGCAACAATGGCGATTGATCGGCTGGGTCGTAGTACGCCATCGCACAAGTTTTGCAGAATCTGTCGAATGAACACGCAGTCCCCCGGTTAGCGAGCAGGTCTGTCGGGCAGTGCTTCAGGGTTTTGCTGCCCGACGAATTTCAGAATAATCTACAGGTGACTGTGATTCAATTCGATGATAGAGTCCTGAAGGGTAAAAACGCGTGCTGGTGTACGTCTGCGTGTTGCCGACTACTACCGCAACTCAACCCGATACATACAGCGACTACTATCCGTTTGGGCTTGAAATGCCGGGACGCACCAACATCACTGGTATGAGTGCCCCTAAGAAACGATATACTGGGCATGAGTAATGATCAAGAGACGGGCCTGTTTTACGCCGGCACTCGGTTTCTGCCTGGCTTTTTGGAGAGAATTGTGCTGGATTGGTGTGATCGATTAGTCGCTACATTTGTGCCACGGAGAAAATTCTCAAGGAGATTCAATAAAACTGGAATGCATTGATACCTGAATCGGATAGTCTGGAATCGCTGCGCACCTTTTGTCCTCGTCCGCTTTGGTTTTGGAACGGCGAATTGTCTGCTGATATAATTCGTGAGCAGATTCAAGGCATATACGACGCTGGCAATGCTGGATTCGGAATTGTGCCAGCTTATGGGATGCGTGTCCAGGCCGGTGAAGACAGCTCTGGCGATAACACCGCGGTAGCGCGAAAAGCTTTCATGTCACCGCCGTTCTTGCGAGCCTATCGGACGGCCGTCGAAAAAGCCGCTGATTTGGGTCTGAAGGTGTGTCTGTACGACGAGTTCTGGTTTCCTAGCGGATGGGCAGGCGGACAGGTTGCCACTCAACACCCCGAAGCACTCAGCAAGCGGCTGGACCTGCACACGATTCAGTTGGCCGGGTCAACTCGCTACTCCAAGCTTGTGCCGCCAGGGACGCTGATGGCAGCCGTCGCGATGGAGACGAAGTCCCTTGAACGCGTTGACCTATCGACGTCTATCAAAGACGGTTGGCTCGAATGGGCGGTCCCGAATGGACACTGGCAGATCATGTTCTTCATGTGTGTTACCGACGGCGCAAAAGGGCTCATCGACTACCTGGATCCGTCGGCAGTTGATGCGTATCTCGGATTGACCTACGACAAGTATTACGAAGTACTCAAGGATCATTTCGGATCAACGATCGATGTTGCGTTCTATGACGAACCCACCATGCATTGGGTGGAAGGTGGCCGGGCATGGACCCCGCTCTTCAACAAGCAGTTCGTTGAGCAATATGGATGTGCTCCGGATCTACTTTACCCGGCACTTTGGTATGACGTCGGTCCTGAAACGGCATCGGCGCGATGTGCTCTCTTCGGATTAAGAGCGGAGCTCTTCTCGATGGGCTACGTAAAGCGGATGAACGACTGGTGCGCCCACCGTGGTATTAAGCTAACAGGACACGTTGATCAGGAGGAAATCGCCAACCCGGTCGGACTGTGTGGCGACCTGATGAAAACATTCAAGTACCAGGATATCCCCGCCTTCGACCAAGTGTTCAAATATGGTCGAGCTCAACAAGCAGCGAAAGTCGTCACGTCAGCCGCTACAAACTATGACCGGCCGTTGGTTGTTTGTGAGTGTTACGGAGCAACTGAAGGACTCGAAAAGAATAGTGCGAAGGAGCTTTACCGGGAAGCAATTGATCTATATAGTCGCGGCATGAATGTCTTGATGCCACATGCTGTCTGGTACGATTCGGATGCAATGGAATTCCCGCCAAACGTTTCTCTGGTTGATCGTGACTTCGGCCCACACATTAAGAAATTCAATGCCTGGGTAGGACGAATTCAGAACGTCTTGCAACGTGGGCGCTCGGTTGCGGATATCGGGGTTTTGTATCCGATTGATTCTCACATGGCGGCTTACAATTTTAGTGGTGGAGGCGATCCTTACCTCGGCGGAATGGATGCCAACGCCGATGAATCGGCAGCTGAGTATCTGAATGTTGGCGAGGCCCTGATCAAAGACATCCATCGTGATTTTACCTACGTTCACCCAGACGTGCTTCGGGACCAATGCCGGGTTGTGGTGAATGAGTCGGGCGAAGCCGTATTGCAGTTGGAGTCTGAGTCGGGCATTATTCTGCAGCGATATCGAGTATTTGTCCTTCCCGGAATCACAACGATCGGGCTCGACGCTCTGAAGCTAATCAAGGAGTTTCATGATGCCGGGGGGATTGTGCTTGCAACCAAGAGATTGCCTTCCGCTGGCACCGTAGACCTTGCCTTGTCGAGTGCTCCCGAATCCCGGTCAAGCACCCCAGATCGCCGACTGTCCAGCGCGCCTCCAACGCTAAACACTAGTCTTCGAAAGAGTTCGCAGGTAGTCGACAAGTCGGTGCAAGATTTGGCCGAAGAAATGTTTTCGCCGCGTGGTTCCGGCCGGTTCGTATTGAATGCGGACGCCTCCGCACTGGCCGCAGTATTGGATGACGCATTGCCGATTGGAGACGTTGCGATCCATGCTGTTGCAGCTGATGCCATACCCGTTAGCCAGCTTACCGTCCTGACGGATGAGGACCCGCCGCAAGGACACGTGTCTTACCTTCACAAGAGCACTGAAGATTCAGATCTGTATTTCCTCGGCAATTCCCAGGATCATGCCGTCGTTTTGCACGTGTTGATCGAGGGCAACAAGACGCTTACGTTGATGGATCTACATTCTGGTTCTATCAAGAACGTAGACACGCGAATTGAAGGTGGCGGCCTGCGGACCACAACTTCTTTTGAAGTACACCTGGGTCCAGTCGAGGCAGTAATTGTGTCTACGAAATAGTGTGGCCGCTGAGTCGCAAACAACAGAACCGGAGAAAACCGCTGATGCGAAATTTCGTCGCAATGTGCACCGTTTTGCTTGTCTGGATAATCTTGGCCCCAGTGTCGGATGGCCAATCCATTTCTGGTTCAGCACTTCCTGATTCTGCCCGCATAGTTTTGCTCGAGATCATGCGCGACGCAAACGTTAAGTCAGTGGTCGTCACTCGAACTCGGAGTACTCCTGCAGATCAAGTCCGCGTGATGTACAATTTTATCCAGCGTTACGGAGTTGAGTCTGCCAAGCGGATGTATGGGGCTGAGGGTGACGCAGTTGTGGACGTCTACTCGCGATCGGATCTGAGCGAAGCGACAAGAAAATCGGCAATGTTGTCAGAGCTGAATCGACAGTTGCCAAGAGCGCAGCGAAATGGGCGGCTAATGCACCTCAGCAGTCAATACGTTGTTTTTGATCTGTCGCTTCGGCGCTTTTTGCCACGGGAAAATGTTGACGCATTTGTTGACGCCGCCAGGAAACACGGGTCAACCAAACGTGTCCTTGGGAAAGACGAGGGTGAGAAAGAGGCGATCCACGTTGAGTTGATGGTGCGATAAGAAACTATTCGTTAAACTCATCTGCCAGTATTTGATTTTGGCTTATTGAGCGAGCGTGTGCAACCGAGATACGCCGAAAAGTCTGCGGTCGTTGCCATCCCGTAGTGGAGGTCGGAGCTACTTTAACTGAACTTAGTTGACTGAGCTGTTTGGCTGAGCTGTTTGGCTGGCCTGTTTGACTGAGCTGTTTGACTGACCTGTTTGACTGGGCGCAAGTACCAGATGATTCTTATGCTATCTAATACGGATA
>CBDTVC010000333.1:0-4491 GCA_965363925.1 uncultured bacterium
GTGCTGGATGGTTCAACACGTTCGCTGCATTGAACGAGAAAGATCCTTTGATCTATCTTGCCGTCGACGTCTCAATCGTTAGGGCGTCGCCACTTGATCCGTAGGTTATACGCCACGGGGCGAAGATAGCCGAATTGGGCAGTGGCCATGCGATCCCTCTGTCCGTCATCGGCTTCTTCAGGAATGCCACACGAAAATTCTATTTTTTCGGGCATCCACCCAGGTCAGCAGGCCGGCAGTGAACTAATCGCCGCTCGAGCCGCAGCGACTTGGGCATCGTAATTAGTTTGTGAGACTGCACCGCATCCACTGAACGACTCCACAACATCGAGGTAGTCATTTGCGGCAGCTACAAATTCACTACAAAGTGCGGGATTAGCTGCCCATGCCTGTGATGCTGCACTCAGGTTCTGTGCTGCTGCGCCTACGTCTGAACTAAATTGTGATCCCGTGCAATCGGCAACATCATTGCTGCTGCACGACATAAACAGAAGGGATGCAAAGACTAATGAGCTCAAAATGGACTTCTTCATGGTCTGTTTGACGGTTTTTGATCAAAAGATAAGATTGGTTATCGCAAAAACAGGCCCGAGTGGGCTCATTTTGTCTCCCCATGTAACTATGCGCTTTTTCGGCCGCTGAAGGCTCACGTCATTTCGCTGCCTAGATCCGATGAGAGGCCGGTGTCCAGCAGAGTACGTTGATCATGAGCACCTTCAGCCTCTCGTGCCCCTTCAGCAATTAGCGGCTCGTCGTAGAAGCGGACATGCTCGAAGTATTCCGTCTCGCTTGTATACCACCCAACCGTCGCCGCCGCCCTCAGGTATAGGACAGCTTGTTGCAGGACAACAAGCACGATGACGCCAAGCCACGTACCGGCCGTCATCCAGGAATCCAGGAGCACCGGCGCGAGCAGTAGCGCAGCGCCGATGGCAAACCAGGACGCGTAGAGGCGAACCGATTGGCTCTGGCGAAACGGCCACGCGAAGCCACTGCCGAATGATTTAACGACCGACTCATCGCGTGTCACAATTGCAATACGGCCATAATCCTGCATCAAATCCAGAACTGCAGACGAGACGAGAATCCCAACAGGAATTCCCACCACCATCCACCAGAAAACTGCCCTTTCAGTACCAGAGATGCTTCCGATTGTCGCGAGGAGGAAGGTTACGCCAACGATCGAAATTACAGAGAGCAAGAAGTAGGGGATACCCAACAGAATTGATTTGCCCCCATAGCGGCCAACGCCTTCCCAAAAACCACGAAGCCCGTTGTCACGCGTCGCATTGATCACGCCCACAGACGAAACTGCTTTCCAGAGCAAGGCCAATGGTATGGAGAAGAGCAGAAACCAAATCATCATCCGCACTTCACCAACTGTTCCTCCCTCGGCATCTATTCGGAATATCCGATTCCAAATATCTGACCATACCGGAAGATTGAACTCTCCCGCTAGATCTCGTCCATATCCGGATTGACCGAGTGCAGTCCGGATTACCACGAACATTGGTAAGGCCACGGCAAGCGAGACAATCGCGTTGACCGCGTAGAGGAGAAGGGCAAGACCTTTGCGACGCCGGGCCATCTTCACGCCCACGTTGACATAGTCTCTAATGCTTCTTTGACCAGACATTATTGGAGTATCGTTCTGTTTCAAAAATCAGAAAGTTGTATCTCGATGATCTTCGTGGCGCCCATTCAAATACGCTATAACGGTCAAAGAAGTGATTGGACGATGTATAGAAAACCTTGCATCCAGGCGGTCGTCTTGAAAAGCATCTTAGTTGGATAAAGGTTCGATGGGGATACGACTCTCCGGTTGTCGAGGGGTGTGAGTTCCAGTACGACCTTATTGCCAGGATCGATGAATACTTCCGTTACAGGCGAGGGCCCGGAGAAAGAAAGGATCTCCTCTTCAGTTTCGGAATTCCAGGTGGTGGTTGTTGAAGAGCCGTCCTCAAACGCGACCAACACATCGACCGGAATAATTCCGTCGTGTTTGCGGCCAATAACCACAGTCGACGTCCATGTGCCGTCACGGCCTTCGTTTGATAATTCCAGCACCTCAAAATCAACGACCGCCGTCCCGTATACAAATTGATTGAAGAACCAATCAAAGTCATCTCCGGCAACTCGTTCGAACGTCTCCTGAAGGTCGCGTGTCGTGGGATGACGAAATCGCCATGTGTTGTAGTACTCCTTCAGGAATTGATCCATGGTTTCAGTGCCCACCACTCGCTCAAGCGTGCGCATTACCGTTGCTGGTTTTGCGTAAGAGTTCCGGGCGTATTCTCCCGGTCCATATTCCCAGGTATTTGTGAATAGCGCGCCAGCAAACGGATTGGATTCCGTATACGTCAGGCGTTGAAAGGCACTATCATCAATCGGCATTCCAGGAAGTGACATGACAGATCCTCGACCGTATGCCTCGTCTACAATTCTGGTTTCAAGGTAGGAGTTCATGCCTTCGTCCAGCCAAGCCTCTTCAAACTCGTTGCTTGCAAGCAAGCCGTAGAAATACTGGTGTCCAAATTCGTGAATCGTCACAAGTTCGAGTGGCCGCACCCATTTCGGCAATCCGTACACTGTGCCCATGGTAATGAGTGTTGGATATTCCATGCCGTTGCTTCCACCAATCCCGTCCACGAGCGTCAGGGTTGTGTATGGGTATTCGCCGACGAGCTTGTCAAAATACTCGAGTGCAGTCTTGGCTGCCGCGATGTGCCGCTTCCATTGACCTTTGTGTCCTGGTTGGATCAGAAGTTTGATGTCAACGTGTTGCCACTTGTCGGTGAACACTTTGTAGGCGGGGCTTGCAGTCCACGCAAAGTCATGAACATCTTCAGCATGAAACGTGCGCGTCGTCAACGAAGCCGACGTGGACGCGCTGCCATTCACTTCGATGCCGGTTGCACCAACCTCAAAGTCGGACGGTGTTGTTATTGTGACGTCATACGTTCCAAAGTTTGCATAGAACTCGCTGTTCTGGTGAAACTGATGTGTGTTCCATCGGCCTCGTTCAGCATCGGGACTGACGAACCGTTGGCCGGGAATTTCAAGAACGCCGATCTTTGGAAACCACTGGGCGGCCATAAAGAACAGCGAGCCGTCTTCGTTGAATTCCCACCCCGTACGCGCCATGACGCGTGGAAGTACAGACGTGAATTCGATGTCCAACGTAATTAGCTCGCCCGGTTCGACGGGCCTCTCCAACGGAACAGATACAACAGTACGGTCATCCGCGTTGTTATCATCTGGCTGAATAAAGCGGATGGAATCGGTGAGGTCAACGGGTTCGCGATCCAGTGTCGAGACCGTGCGGTCCCCAGAGGCATTCGTGACCCGAACCATCCGGTCAATTTCGATGCCACCCCATTTGTTGGGGCCGGATGCGCTGAAACCTCTGTGCCGGCCGCCACTTTCGACCATAAACGTCGACGTAGAGTCGCGGAACGCATTCAGGTACAAGTGAAACTGTAATTCGTCGACTGGACTCGAGTCTGGGTTGCGCCAAGTTAATTGTTGCTTGCCATGCAACGTCCGAGCATCTGGATCTAGCGTGACGTCAATTTTATAGCTGACGATCCGATCACTCAATGGAGTAGTGGACGTGGTCGCTTGTTGGGCAGCCGTCGTTTGAGTTGCCAGCCCTTGGGCAAACACGAACGCGCAGATCAATCCAGCACTCAGGAATTTGTTTTGTCTGCGGATGGGCGGGTTTGCACGCTTCATTAGGAATCCATGTAAAGCCAAACCGAAGTTTAGGCCGTAAGTTTTTTGTCAGTTTTTCGAAATCGCATCGCTTCGAAACCGCATGGCGACGATTCACTAAAATTGCTTGGATCGTGACCGGTTGTATCTTAGTGTGAAATGGGGCAAGACGGTTTTAATCAGTGTCCAACGGTGTCCAACGGTGTTGAACGGGGCCAAGAACAAAATGTAACAGCCGGAAAAGTATTATGCCGGAAGAACAGCGACTTAGAAGTCGCAACATCAGGAGTAGTCTTTTAAAGGTAACGGTTTTGTCCGTCGAATTATGTGAGGTTGGGCCGCGAGATGGGATTCAGTTTGAAGAGAAACCCTTTTCGACCGCCCTCAAGATTGAAATAATTAACGACCTGGTCGACGCTGGCGTTGCGCGTATTCAGGCTACGTCATTTGTACATCCCAAGTGGGTTCCACAGATGGCCGACGCCGAGGCTATCGCAGACGTTTTTTGTAAACGGCAGGACGCGATATTTTCGGCGCTGGCATTGAACAGAAAAGGTGTTGACCGAGCGCTTGCCGCGGGGTTTGTGGCTATCGATCTATCGATTGCTACAAATGAATCGCATAGTCGAGACAATGCAAACATGACCGTCGAAGAGGGTGTTGCCCTGGCTGACGAAATGATCCAGGCATGCAACGCAAAAGGCGTTCTGCCTCAGCTCGGTTTGCAGACAGTGTTCGGGTATGGCCAACCGGGAGACACACCAACGACGTTTGTTT
>CBDTVC010000334.1:0-4484 GCA_965363925.1 uncultured bacterium
AACATTCGAATATTTCGGTGCTGTTTAAACTGCGCACACGTAAATCCGATACAAAAGGAACGAATTGGCCGTATATCGTCGCGACGTTCGGCTTGCTGGAAACTTGAGCGGTCACTCTTGTCTGTATTCCGGATCGCCGCATTTTGACAAGCGACGCTAAGTCCCCACCTGCTTCATAATGATTGAGTTCCAGATGTTAGAATCAGTTCTGGCATCGGCATAGAGGAGAGAGAGCTTTGAGACCAGTGCGAAAAATCATCCCTTCGTCCGCTGTAAAGGCTTTGAAACGAACCGGAATCACGGCGATCATAGTCGGATTAACGGCGTTTGCAGCCAGCCCCAGTCAGAGTGGCGCACCGGCGAAACGAACGGGAGCACCAGGTGATGGCACTGGAGCGCCCGGCAGCAGCGGCACGTGCAGTGACGTTGGTTGTCACAACAGCTTCGATCTTAATAGCGGACCCGGTTCCGTCACACTCGCAGTACCTGCGGTGTATACGCCAGGTGAAACGGTACCGATCACTGTGAGTGTTGCGCAAGGTGGTGCCATTCGTTTTGGATTTGAGATCACGGCGAAAGATGCTAATGGTGATCATCTTGGCTCGTGGGTCCTTGGCACAAATACGCGGAAGACCATCGGTAACCCGAACTATTTGACTCACAGTGTCATCACTGAGTCTGAGTGGACGTTTGGTTGGGCCAGTCCAACTGCACCAGCCAATGCAACGTTCTACGTCGCTGGCAATGCCGCTGATGGAAAGTTTGACGCGGCGGGTGATCACATCTATACGACCAGCAAGCTAATCGTGCCGAATGTCATTGCGGACGTCGATGGCGAGGCTGAAGTCGGAAAGCTGAGAATCGATTCGGTGTTTCCGCATCCAGTACGGGACAGGGCTCAGGTGTCCGTCACACTGCCGTCAGCCGTGTCCACGATGATGTTGATCGTTGACATAACGGGGCGGGAAGTAGGTCGGACCGACTTTGGTGTCCTGCCGACCGGAAAACACAATTTGCCGATATCGATGGCGGATTTGCCAAGCGGACTTTATGCCGTTTCGATACAGGCGGGTGATGAACGCGTAGGTCGTTCGCTGACGGTCTTGCGAGGGCAGTAGGTCCGGGTAACCCGGAGCTCTGACGAGAGACCAGAATCATTTCTTAGTAATGGCTCATACCCCGCGGCATCGAATCTTGGCACCCATGGGGAAAGGCGAACCCGCTTTCCCCAGTGACAACTTAATCCCGAAGTGGTCGAGCGGCAAAGCACAGCTGTGCCCGGAGCACAGCGCGCACGGTTGCCAGCACGTTCCCACAAACACATTGTAAACAGGTTTCTCTGAAGAACGCGCCAAGGGTTGCGTTGAAACAGCGGGTCACCGTCTATCCGCTATCTACGGAACCTCCGTGCCCCCAGCGGCATCGCTTAGGCTATCCTGTCGGGCGCGCAAAGCGCGCAACTCATCTGCAGTTTCAACAAACCCAGAGTCATTGAGCAGATCGCCAAGTTTCTGGCTAAACGCTGCCCCGGCATCAAACTCGCCGTACTCCACGTAGGACGACCGGATCATTTGCACAAAGCTCAACAAGTTCCGCTGCTCACGCTGCGTATTCGCCTCAAACTCGAGGCGATGAAGCACCAAGGGCTCCAGCCGTCGTATCAGGTCGAGCTGCGGTTCTGTGTCGCCGATCGCGCTGTAAGCACGCGCCATCAACAAGAACGATTGCTCGTCTCCCGGAATGACCTCGAATGGAATCGATTCACTGATCAGTGTCATCAGCTCCCGAGCTTCATCAGGGTGACCGTCACGTGCCAGTGCTTCTGCCGCATGTGAGAAAACATTCCGATAATTATCCATCATGTTGCGGATGTTATCATCAAAGTAAGCGTCTGGATTGTCCAATCCACGGAACCTGAACTTCTTCAGGCGCTCGGATGTGAGCCCGGGCACAACCCGCCCAAGTTGACCGTCGTTGTGGCGGATCGGCACCACACGAAACGCTTGCCCTTCAAGCTGGAAATAGTTTTGCAGATTGAGCTGACCAGACGGACTGACCGTCACCGCGAAATACACGGGGCGCTTCCATCCCTGCCGTGCGTTGGTGACGATGATGTCCAAAGCCATCTGATCCGCTCCATGAAGGAGGTTAAACTCCTCCGAAAAAGCATACGGACGGCCTTCAAGTCGCCAGCGCATTGGACTTTCGATTCCTGACGTATCAAACGGCAACGGCAATGGGGAATCATCCAGCGGCGCAATCCCAACTGGTAACTCGATATCTCTCGGTTGCCATCCCTGCACCTGTAGCTTGCCGAGTTCAGTGTCCGACATTGCAATCGGCAACGGCTCTGACTCCCGCGAGGACTGATTCTTTAATTGCTTCGCGTACCAGGGGGTGTTTAGCAGGGACAGGTTCGCAACGCGAACGTCCGTGCGAATGCCCTCAACTTCCTGCGCATACCAGAGCGGAAACGTATCGTTGTCGCCGTTAGTGAATACAATCGCATTCTCTTCCAGGCTCATCAACATGTTGTAGGCATAATCTGGCGCAACATAACGCCCCGACCGATCGTGGTCATCGAAGTTCTGGTACAACATCCAGCCGGGTACCGCCGCAATGATGAACCCGGCGACTCCAAACAGCACAGGCGATATGCGCTCAGCCTTGCTCTTGAGCAAATCGCCCAACAGTTCCAAAATTCCGGTTGCGCCTATTCCGATCCAGAACGCAAAGGCAAAGAAGCTAGCCACGTACGAATAGTCGCGTTCTCGAGGCTGATACGGTGGCTGATTCAGGTATATGATTATCCCGATCCCCGAAACAAAGAACAGAACTGCCACCGCGAAAGCACGACGCCAGTCGCGCGAGAACTGGAATGCCATACCAAACAATCCGATCAGCAGCGGCAGGCCGTAGAACAGATTTCGACTCGCATGTTCACTCGGTGTCTGGAAGTAATACTCCGGCGCCTCGCTGGCAAACATGATCGCAGGGGAATCCTGAATGTCGGATGCTTTGCCGAGGAAGTTCCACAAAAAGTAACGCCAGTACATGTGTCCGATCTGGTACTTAATGAAGAACTCCGAATCAGACTTGTACTTGCGATACTCGCCCCAATGGAGTGGATCGGGCGACCATCGTCGTGGAAATTTTACACTCTTGTCCGGGTCGATCGAGTTCGTGGCGTTGTCGAAGGTCGGCCCCGAAAACACCGGTGTATTACCGTACTGCTCACGCTTGAGGTACGAAATAATAGCTTCGGTCGTCTCCGGATCGTTTTCGTCGATGGGCGGATTTGCGGCACTCCGGATGAAGATTACGGCATACGTCGAATAGCCGATCAACAACATCGTAAACACCAACGCAATGATATTTGCCGTCTGATATCCCTTCGTGTGCGTGTAGTAAACCCCCCACACAACGAGGCCAGTCAAAATTGTCATGAACAGGAATAAACTGTCCATCATCCCGGCAATTGTTGGCAGCACCTGAACAATTCCCGGATAGATCATGACAAACATCAACATCGAAACCGCACCAGCGATCACAATGCCGGTTAGTCGTTTGCCAGCAGTCAACTCGTCACGGTCGTACTCGGTGAAGTAGATGATCAGCGCAAGGAAAAAGATCGCGAGCAGATTCAACAGATGAACGCCAATGGCCAATCCGAACAGATAGGATATCAGCACGATGTACCGATTGGCGGACAATCCGACCGGGACATGACGACCTTTGCCAAGTTTGGATTCTTCCGTCCGAGCTTCCTCGGCCCACTTCAATATGAGCCATACCACCAATGCCGTGAAGAGCATCGACATCGCGTACACTTCGGCTTCAACTGCATTGAACCAAAACGAGTCAGATACCGCAAACGTACACGCACCCACAACGCCGCCTACCAATGCCGCAAATCGCTGGGTTGCTGTTCGTTCACTTTCAGGACCCTGCCACTCCCGGACAAGCCGAACGATGATCAAGTGCGTCAGCAGTACGGTGACGGCACTCGACAGCACTGACATCAGGTTGATCGAAAGAGCGACATATTCGGACGGAACGAACATGGCAAACATCCGCCCCACGAGCATGAAGAATGGCGCACCAGGCGGGTGCGAAACCTCCAGTTTGTCCGCGATCGCGATGAATTCACCCGAATCCCAAAACGATGCCGTCGGTGCCACCGTCAGGACGTAAATAATAAGCGCATACGCCAGGACGGCGTAAGCGGTAATCTTCTCAATGGTCTTCCAATTCATGGATTTCGGGAGTGTACCGTGGTACGGGATCGCTGGGCCTCGTGAGCGAGACCCCTTGGGACGGAACGTAGAATATACCAGAAAAATTGTACTACAGGACGGCTATTCGCCCTTTCGTCGTTTGGGGACAGGGCCGACGATGAGTACAATTTCTCCTCGAACCCGCTCCATCTGTTCAAACTCTTCGTGCAAGCTTCCCAGGGACCCCCGCTGCAGCGTTTCATGCAG
>CBDTVC010000335.1:0-4482 GCA_965363925.1 uncultured bacterium
GTTGTTTATCTACTCCGAGTTCTTCACAAGTTGAACGTCCGCTTCTGGCCGAAAGCAGCCGCTCGCCTGATATGATGCTGAGAGGCTGCTACTAACCCAAAGCAGCCCCTCATAAATCCACGACGAGATGTGAAAATGTGGCCATTCGAGAAGAAGAACAAGGCTCCCCCTCAAGATATCCTATACACGCAGCTGGACGTTACCGAGGGATTTGATGATGACCGGCAGCTGAACCCGGACGATTGGATTCGCACAGAATCCCTAAACGGAATGACTGACGACCGCGAAACTGCGGGACTTCCAGCGAAGGGCGCCGATGAGAATGAAGTCTACAATATTGCATCCAATCTCTCGGAAATCCGTGAGTCCATCGAGCTTCCAAACGACGGGGTCTATTGTCCTGTGTGCCACATTGCCAATGTGAATTTGGCGTTGCTGCGGCATCCTTGTCCGCAATGCGATCGTGATCTCCTGCAGTTCGGTTGGGATTGACGGGCCGAATTTTTGGATGCGAATCTAGCGAGCGTTAGCAAGTTCTTGAGTCTGGTTTTACGCCATAAGCCAGAAACAATAGGCGTATCGCTCGATAGAGGTGGGTGGATCGCCATCGACGAACTGATAAACGCATGCACAAACAGTGGTTACGAGTTGACCCAAAGTATATTGATGCAGGTTGTTGAACAAAACGATAAGTCACGATTCGCAATACGCGATGGATTAATCCGCGCAAGCCAAGGGCATTCGATTGATGTTGATCTTGGCCTCAGCCCCAAGATTCCTCCGGACCATTTGTTTCATGGCACGGCGGTTCGATTCCTAAATTCAATCCGCGCGGAGGGACTACAGAGCAAGCAAAGACAATTCGTGCATCTATCTCCGGACGAGAATACGGCCATCAATGTGGGAAACAGACACGGACGACCCGTCGTTCTGAAAATAAATACGCTGGCGATGCGGAAAGCTGGGCAGGTATTTTTTCTTTCGGAAAACGGTGTTTGGCTCACTTCCGAAGTGCCGATTAATTTTATTGTGATCCCAGACATCGAGTGATCGCTTCTGGCCGAAAGCAGAAGTTCGAGTGATATGATGGTGAGCGGCTGCTACTGACCCAAAGCAGCCAGTAGGACATTTTCCCAATTCACTCTTCAACGCGAAATTGTATGAAAAAAATGCGGCAATTTCTCAGTTTTGCCATTTTCTTAGCATTATTGCCTTCGATCGCGTTTTCGGAGTTAGAAGAATTTGACGTATCGAAACTACTAGAAAACATGGATAAATGGGAGGCAGCGCGTGTTGACCATTACGAATTTGACATGCGTCAATTGTGTTTTTGTGGCGGCAACGTAGCACGACAATTACATCTGTTCGTTGCGGGATCAATCGCGATCCCTACTTACAGTGACTCTGGCAAGCTGATTGGTGTCGAGGGGCATCGAGATTGGATCGTTGGCCCGATTCCAAGGTTGTTCTACCACATTGCTCGCGCTGCTAAAGATGAACCCGCTTCCCTCCTCGTGGAATACGACTCAGAGTACGGTTATCCGACGAGGCTCATAGTGGACCCTTCTGAGATGTACGAAGATGACAAGTACGGGTTCTGGGTTTTCGACTTCAAGCTTGCGGACAATTAATATTTTGGGGGCGTTTCATCGACCGCTATTGGCCGAAAGCAGCTGTTCGTGCATTAGCCGATCGCAAGCGAGCCATAGTCGAAACATGCACTATGGTCATTGGGCTGTATTTCTAGCTATTCTCATTTCGGGCTGTGGTCCTGGACAGGGGCCTTTGGGCGGCCAAACCGTACCTAATGCTCGCCTTATTGTGGTGTTGAATCCACCAGCGACTCACTACGATGTTTATCGCAGGATGAAAGACATTGCAGAGGACGCCGGATTCCCAAGCCTGGGGCCCGGCGGCGCAACTCTGGACCCTTCATATATCCGGGCCGACCCCATACCCGATCTTCCGGATCTCCGTCAGCACCATTACATCTGGCATCCTTCCGACTCAAGTACTTACGTTGATTCAGACGACTATCTGCAAGCCTTTTGGGAAGAGCGCGGAACCACGACTGACTCTTTTGTCTTCGCCTATAACCAAGGGGATCTAGAGCTGTTTTCGGCCGTGGACTGGATGTTGTTCTTTCGGTGGAAGGAGGTACTCCTACCGAGAGCATTTCCTGAAGCAACGATTGCGATTGACAGAGATAGGCATCCAGTCGTATTCACCGAGTGCGACGACATGGAATCCATAGCCAAGAAAACCGGAATTCCGATTCCGGAGTACGTAGATTGGTGCGATTGAAGGAAACCGAACGGCCGCTTCTGGCCGATAGCAGCCGGTCGAGTGATATAGTTTGAACGACTGCTACTGACCCAAAGCGGACACTCGCCCCGCACAAGATAGCCACTTTTCTAGAGCATTATTTCATCTAGATTCTACGTGGATCGAAATTGATGAAATACCGACAATACTCAAAACGAAAGTTGATGATCGCGATGCTAGTCCTCGCCTCCGGTGCTCAAGTCGCCTGTGACGATCATAATTGGATGGGCGACGGTTTTCGTGGTCGAAGTGATCAGTTTGTTTATCGCGATGTCAATCGAGACGACAAAATTACGCGAACAGAATGGGAGCGTATCGGGGGGACGATAGTCGGCGATCCGTATCTAGTTTGGTTTGATCAAATGGATTGCGAGGGAGACGGTGTCGTTACTTGGTCCGAGTATTATCGGTATAACTGGTACAAGCGGAATCGTTGCGCTCGCGTGTCCGGACCATATCCATCGGGCATAAAGGATCGCAATTTCGATACGCAGAAAAGATGGCAATCACCTACTTTCTGTTTGCCGCAAGCGGCTTTCGAGGAAAGTGTGAATGGGCACACGGAGCAAGACATCACTCCGGAACAGGCGATCAAGGTAGAGCTAGCATGTAGTAAGCTGGCGAAAGGTTCGCCACCAGTAGTGGGCCGGGTAACCAATAGATGCTCTGTTGACACAGGCGCCGGTTCACCTACTGTCGAGAAGCTATTTTCCGACATTTCAGTCATAAACGACAATCCAGACGTTTCCATCACGCTAATTCGATTTTCTATAACATCGGGAATGCCGGGGAATATCGTTGGTACTGAGAAACAGCACATAAAGACTGTTGTAGTTGCGCCGAACTCTGCGGAGACCTTCCGAGCATGGTTTGAGTCCGATGAAGCTGTTGGGTCGTTCGATGAGCAGATTTCTTGCACGTTGGACTCTGTAAGAGCCGGATTGCTTTAGCGAAGAGAAAGTCAAAGTATGGTGGCGATACGAGCGGCTGCTTTTGGCCGAAACCAGCCTGTCGAGTGATATAGTTTGAGCGACTGCTACTGATCCAGAGCAGCCATTCGTTTATCTAATCCGTCAAAGCACTAAACCAAAAGCATGAGCCAAAAACACCTAGACGATTTACGCAAAGCCCTCGAACGAAAACACTGGGTGGTATCCAAAGAACTTGAAGGTAACGGATACGACGTAACAGGATCATGGGAAGTAAGTCGACCCGATGAGTCAACAGCATTCCACATAGATTTCGAGGGTTTGGATGATCTTGAGACGTTGCCAATCAATAAAGCGTTCGGTTGCCGAGTTCGTGAGCGTACTGATGTCGCTGCGTATTTTGCTCGCGTAACACGGTCATGGCCTGCCGAACTTGCGAGTTTCATAGGTGAGCTTGGGACGTTGTAAACTTAGCGGCAATTTGACCATGCTCAACGGCCGCTTCTAGCAGAAACTAGCCGCCCGACTGTTCGAATATTGAGAGGCTGCTACTATCCAGTGCCACCATTCTCATCTGAATCAATGCTCAGCAAATACAAGAAATCGGAGGCACCGTCCTGGCAACGAAAGCTGGTCCTTATTTTGGGGTCACTTTTTGGTGCCACGTTTCTGCTGTTTGTCGTTTGGGCGATCTTGCTTTTTATCGACTGGACCCGAATCGACGATTGTCTGGACAAGGGCGGGAGTTACGATTACGAACGCGGTGAGTGTGATTTTGAGGCGAATCACATCGTCCCAGAGAGGGAATAGGAGAAATAGGGGTCTGACCCCAGTTATTTTCCCAGTTATTTTCTGATGTTAGTATTGAGCGTAGTATGAGAGGCTGCTGTTGATCCAAAGCAGCCCGTCATAATTGTCAGCAAAGAGGAACTCAACTGACGTGAATCAATGGCTCGGACTGCTCGGCGTGATAGTGCTCGTCGCGGGATTCATCTTCTTATTGCGCAAAAGCGCCGACTCAAATGAATCTCTGGAACACGAGTTACGCGGGCTCTGTCGCGGTGATCGCGAAATGATGGAGCGTCTTATCTCCCATGAAGTTGAGCGAGGGAAGGATCGGAGTCGCGAGGCAGCTGTCCGGGCGGCAATTCACTCCTACAAAAGAGACAACCGTTGATCCCTGACTTCGAGTCGTGGCTTTTTGGTTTATCCGACGCTTCTCGCGCCC
>CBDTVC010000336.1:0-4479 GCA_965363925.1 uncultured bacterium
AATTTCCATCTGCTCCTTAGCGAAATCGGCGTCTTCAATCCTGCTTCTTGCCGCCTCATTGTGTGCCATCGATGTCGACAAGCCGTCTTGTTGGAACGTGAGCCGAGCCTGACTCGATCCGATGTCTCCGAGCTTTCCTGCAACCGTTGTCAATGCCGTGTCGATGGTCGCAAGTAGGGTAGACGCAGCGCCAGCGCTCGAAACAACAATGGATGACGTCGCAATGCCCATCTGCGTAACCGACAGCGTACCGATCGCCACCTTGAATGTATCGCCTGCTTCGGCGTTAGTCTGAAACGAAAGGATCGAGCTTGTGAATAGAGGAGCGCTGTTGAAAGTGGTGTCGTCGAGGAGGTCTGTGACTTCTTCAGACAAGGCCCGCATCTGAGTTTGTATGGCAGCCCGTTCTTCGGTGCCAAGCGTGTCATTTGCTGCCTGCACCGTCTTCTCTTTCATGGTCATCAGTATGTCCATGATCGTTCCAAATGCGCCTTCGGCGACAGTGAGCATGCTTTTGGCGTCGCCCACATTCGCCAATGCTTGTGCCTGGCCTCTAACCCTTGCTTCAAGCTTCTTTGCAATTGTATACCCGGCGGAATCGTCTTCCGCGCGGTTAATGCGACTTCCCGAACTAAGTCGTAGTTGACGGACCCCGAGATCCAGATTGGTCTTCTGCATCTGATGCAGAGCCTGTATGGACTGGATGTTCGTGCTGATTCGGGAGAAATCTCCGTACGTTCCCATGGCAATATTCCGAAAGAGTATTAATAGTAATAATGGTTCTGGTGCTAACAGATAGATTGTATATCGCGTTTGCCATTATTGACTTAACTCATTTTGAGAATTCTTTCCTCGTTTTGAGACGGAATAGTTCCAGAACGGCAAGACGCAACAAAAATGGCCACTCCCATTTGGAAGTGGCCATTGAAATAGTCTCGAACTGAGAATCTCTACGTCTGAATCAGCCGATCATAACGCTGACGTATTCGTCCACGTAGGCCTTAGTCTCAAATGTTTTCTGGGCTATGTCGGCAGGCAAATTGTCGACCAGATCCAGCTTCGCCAGGTCTGCCCAGCACCCGTCAGAAAGACTTTCGGCTTCACTACGTTGGCATGGGAAACCAAACCCCATTGACGTAGCTGCCGAATGCGCGCATGCAAGGACTCGGATCATACGGGCGTCAAGAGTTGACTGTGGGTGTCGGGCCGTGGAGGCGTCATGGTGGTGCCTGATGGCGTCAACCGCCACTTCTGGAAAACGTAGCGCTCGGGAGAAGTCGACGCCGACTGTGATGTGGTCGCAGCCGAAATAGTCCAATTCGCGAGCTCTAATTTCAGAGATCGAAGAGGTTTCATCACAGAGATTCCCGTACAGCGCGTCGACGTGCTTGGGGAAATTGAACAGTAAAATGATTCGACCAAAGTCATGAACAATGGCGGTGGCAAAGCTTTCCCCAACATGTTGATGACCGACTAAATCGCTCCCTCCTGGGCTCGTCCGTATTGTTTCGGCAATGTGCCGCGCGATAAAGGCGGTGGCAGCGCTATGTTCCATCAGTTTCAGGAAATAGGATTCAGTTTCCGCATCAAACGAATCACGCAGTTTCAGAAGGTCCATCGCTACCAGCATTCCGGATACCGTTACTGGCCCTAGGAGTACAACCATGCGTCGGGCGGTGTCTACTGAGCGCTGTAACCCGTAGTAACGGGAATTAGCAATCTGAAGCATTCTGTCCAGAATATGTGAGTCCTGTTCAATCATCCTGGCTACCGCGGATACCTCCATCCCGTCGGGATGAATCATCAACGTCATCGCTTTTTGCAGTGTCGATGGGAAGCGGGGACACGTCAACGCAATCTCTCGATCAGGTGACTGTTCGCCAACGCTGCGATAGGTCTTCGTTGCCTGCATTGTTCGCCTTGTCTAAAGGAAGTTCGTAATGTCAAGTTGCCGGATACTGAGCAGTGCCTGTGTCGCCGCCTGCATCCTCAATTGTTCGAGCTGAAGTGCCGAGACTGTTTCCGCGATATCCGCGTCTTGAGCTTCTGAACGCCTCGATGTCGTGAGAAATATTGAATTCTTTAGCTGCCCCTCAGAGACGGTCATTCGTTGGGAGCGTCCACCCATGCGTGCGGTCTGCGTCAATACATGGTTGCTTGCTTCGTCCATCTTTTCCAAAGCAGTCGTTATCACATCTGCGTCACCCGTCCGAATGGCGGTAGCCAGCTCAGAGAGTACGCCCGTGATGGAGTCGCCTGACGGCAATGTGTTAATCGCGGTGCCCGAAATGTTAATATCCACGTCGAAATCGTCTCCAATCGTCCGCTGGAGGGTACGGTCATCGCCGTAGTAGGTCACACCCGAAACATCGGCGCCTGCTGAATTATCCAGAACGAACGGAGTTGTCGTCGTCTTACCGCCGGCGAATACGTATTCGTTTCCAGCTTTGCTGTTAAGTCTATCCACAAAATTGGCAAGCAAACCTTCGACTTGGCTGGCTACCGCTTCCAAGTCATCCTGGCTGAGCGTTGCATTGATAGATCGGATTCCGGACTCGCGCGCCGTCGCAAGGATATCCGACATGCCCGTCATTGCTGATTCCGACTCATCCAGCCAGTGACGGGTCGCTGCAACGGTTCGTTCATATTGCTCGTACTTTCGCAGTGAACTTTCCATTGCCTCTCCAACCCCGAAAGCAGCTGGATCGTCAGAAGGCCGATTAATGCGTTTTCCGGTTGCGAGTTGTTCCTGCAGTTCGGCAATTCGAGATTGACGATTCCCGTACGCCCGTGTAACTGATGATGCGCTCACGCTCATCTGTCGTGCGACGAAGTTGGGCCTGATTCTAGAGGCGCTGTACATATCAGTAGATTAGATCGCTAAAAGTGTGTTCATCATTTCCTCGGCAGATTGCAGCACGCGAGCTGTTGCGGCGTAGGCTTGCTGTAATTCGATTATCGAGGTCATCTCATCTTCGACCGAAACTGCCGAGATGCCAGCTTCCATTGCGTCCAGGTTTGCCAGGACGGATGCCTGTGCACTCGCTTGTCCTGCAGCACTGTTTATGCGTGCGCCAATCGAGGCCATCATGCCCGAAACTTCCTGACTAATTGTTCGCGTACCACCTACAAGTGTTTCGTTTTGGAGTTTGGCAATGGCCGCTGCAATGGACGAGTCTCCGGGGGTGTCAGCAAGACCCGCTGCGGCAATGTTGTCGGGATCGGCAGAAATCGCGTCCGAAATCTTGATTGACGAGGCACTTGTGCCAGCGGGGTCAAAGAAGTCAATACCCGTAGCATCGTTTGCGCCGTACCCAGTCCGATGCAGGTTGTTAACCTCCGTTACAAGCGTTTCCGCAAGACCATCCAGTCGGGTCCGGGTTGCGGTAATTCCGTCATTCATTTCTGAAAGCTTTGCACCGATGACGCCGCCTGTACCGGGTCTGAAGGATGTGCCGGTGTTTCCGAACTCAATGGCAGAAGAGTCGGCATTCAGGTTTAGGGGCGTGAAGTGCTCACCTTCCACAACAAAGACGCCTCCAATTGCGATTCTGTAACCGTCTGAATGGTTGCTCTGTACTTCGACGCCAACCAAAGAGGAGAGCGACCGAACCAGGTCATCGCGTTCATCCGCAGCAGCGAAGTTTGGGGAATTTTGATTTTCTGAGCGGGCTATGAGGTTGTTTAGTTCAGCGATTCGTTCAAGCAAGCCGTTGGCTTCGTTTACGGACGAACCGAGCTCGACTTGCAGGTCTTCTTCGTACCGATCTAACTGTCGCGAGATGTTGTTCAGCGAGCCGGCAAGGTTGTTGGCCCGTGACAGAACACCCGATCGCACTCCTGCTTCTGTCGGGTTGTTTGCAAGGTCAGACCAGGAGTTCCAAAAGTCCGACAACATATCGTTAATGCCTTTGTCGCCCGGTTGAAGGATGCTCTGGACCGACGAGAGAACGCGATGCTGCTCTCCGGCAAACTCCATTTGACCATTTGCCCGGTTTCCTGCCGAAGTCAGTAGTTCGTCTCGAATCCTTTGGAACGACGAAACCGACACACCATTACCCGTCGCATGGGTTAGCATCGATCGCGACTGGAATCCGAGCGTACTGTTCGAATTGGCACTCGTAATAATCCGTCTTCTAGCGTAACCCGCGGAGCCAGCGTTGGCTACATTCTGGCCAGCGACATTCATCTGAGCGTCGATCGCTCGGAAGGATCGTCGCGATATTTCGTAAAGATTTCGGAGACTCATTTCCTATTGACGGCAATGTGAACGATGTAGGTCATTAGGCAATTCTATTCAACAGCCTGCCACCGCCTGGCGCACGACCGGGTTTCCCGGTAGGGGAGTAAGTGATAGATTCGTCACCCGACGAATGATCAACAACGGCAATCAATAATTCTTCGTCCAGCGTCGCGGAATAGTGGAGTGCGAACGCCAGGTCTTCATACAAGCGGTTGGTACGATCTACCTGGTTTCGG
>CBDTVC010000337.1:0-4478 GCA_965363925.1 uncultured bacterium
GTGGTACTTCAATGGCAGCGGCACATGTCTCAGGCGCGGTAGCATTGCTGCTGGCCCAGGATGGATCAATGTCACCTGCGGATGTCCTGAGCGCACTCAAGGCAAATGCACACAGCGACGTTCAGGGAACGCCAACGAATACAACTGCCGATCGCTTGTGGCTTGGTGGCTCTTCATCTGGTGTCATTGACGCACAGATTTCAACAAGCCTCGACGACATCGAAGAGATCGCTCACAGCGGATGGATCTACACCAACAGCTCAGATCTGGAAATTGGTAACGACTGGGCAAATCTTGACGATCCAGAAGACGAAGATTGGCAGATCCACCTGGGACTTCGCTTCCAGAACATCAACATTCCAATCGGCTCGACAATCACCAACGCGTACATCCAGTTCACTACAGACGAAACATCATCTGAAGCTACGGACGTTACGATCTGGGCTGAGGCCTCTGATGACGCCGCGCCGTTTGTGAAAGAATACTACAACGTGTCTGCAAGAAACGAGACAGCGGCTGCGGTACGCTGGACTCCTGGTGCGTGGACAAGCAATGGGGCTGCTGGCAGCACGGAACGAACGTCAGACTTGTCTACGCTCGTCAACGAAGTTGTAAGTCGTCCAGGCTGGGCTCCGAACAACGACCTAGTGTTTATGCTCAAAGGCAGTGGATCAAGAATTGCCGAAGCCTACGATGGGGACAGTGCAAAAGCACCAAGGCTCCACATAGAATACGCACAGGGTTTTGTCGGTTCATCAGCTCCAACAACTGGAAGTGTTGCGATAAAGATTTCGAGCAACGAAGACGACGTTGAGGAAAACAAGTCTGGTGGATGGCAGGACTTCCACTCTTCAGATCTCGAATTGGCGTACGGAGACGGAAAAGACCAACTGATTGGCATGCGGTTCATAGACGTTCAGGTACCTGCTGGTGCGACCATCACAGATGCGTACGTCCAGTTCACTACAGACGAGACGTCGAGTGGGTCGGTCAACCTAACAATCCGCGGACAAGCTACCGGATCTGCCGCTCCGTTTGAATCTGTCTATCGAAACGTCAAGAACCGAATGGCGACTGCAAGTTCCGTCAATTGGGCGCCTGCCGCGTGGACGGTTGAGGGACAGTCTGATGCCAATCAGCGTACTTCAGATATTTCGTCGATTATCAGCGAAATAGTCAGTCGTGGGGACTGGAGCGGTGGAAATGCTATCGTACTTATGATTGACGGCACTGGAACGAGAACAGCTGAATCACATAATGGAAGTGCGGCCCGCGCGCCGGTACTCCATATTGACTATTCGATGTAAACTGTTCGCGGTCAGATATCAATAGCTCGAAAACGTCTGGCGATTACAGACGGCCATAACAGCATTAGACGTAAACAGACGCAATGAGATAGACACCCGGAAGGACGCGCAGACCTTGCTGGCTGCTCCATGACCTCACTGCACTGAACAACAAAGCCTCGCTATTGCGGGGCTTCGTTGTTTCTGCTCTTCACACTCCTACTTCACACGAACAACACGCCGGTCGGCTATGAAGTGCTCCCCTTCCAGACGGAGGACGTAGACACCACTTGCCAGACGATCCACTCCGCGCACATCCACCGTTCGATGGTCGTTTCCTGAAACTTGTTCGTCCAACACTACTTCCTGAAGACGCCCGAGCATGTCGTACAATCCGATTCGTACGTTTTGCGTTTCCCTGACGGTAAAGCCAAACATCAAGCGATCACTGAATGGATTCGGATAAGGTGCTTCGAGCTCGTAGGAATCCACGAGGGTCGTACTGAACGCAACCTCTGCTGAGTACGTCGACTCGCCATCGCTGTCCACAATCATCAGCCTCACTGTGTAGCGCCCGATTTCATCGAGATCCATTGGATAGTCATACTGTCGGGACGAAGACGAGGGTGGCAACGCTCCCATCGACTGCCACTCAGCTTGGTCGTCTCGACGCGTCTGAATCACGAAATACTCGACGCCGTCCGTATTCACCGCGTTCCAGGAAACGGAAACGTCCGGCCCCGCGACTGCGGCACGAAGACCTTCTATCTCGACCGCCAGCACTGCATCGTTTACGTAGAATTCACCTGTCGACGTACTGCCGGCGGAGGTAATCACCTGAATCGGGCCTGAAGCGGCGCCGATGGGTACATCCGCCCAAATCCGCGTCGGTGAAATTACGCCAAACGAAGTCGCGGCCGTTCCGTTGAACGTGACAACAGTCAAACTGGAAAGGTTCTGTCCAAAAATCGTTACCCGCGTTCCGAATTCGCCGTATTGAGGATCGTACTGCGTGATTCCCGGGGCAGTCACGGCGGCAACGAGCCGATTTGACGGTATGACCTCGCGGGACTGGGATGCCGACTCCCATTCGAGGCGCGCCGTCGCTCCGCCACCTTTCTCATAGTACTCCATCCGAACCGGATACAATTCGCCGCCATTCATCGGAAGCGTCCCGCTCCACTCCGTTGGTGCCTGATCAATCCACTGGTCCACTACCAATTCGCCCCCGATCCAGAGTCGGACGCCGTCGTCGGTTGTCGTCGTGAATGAATACGATTCGGAGTATTCTGGTTCGAGCCAGCCGCTCCATGCGACCGAATAATTATCGACACCCATGGACGCGTGCGGCGATCCGCTGCCCCATTCAAAGTCGATTGATGGATCGACCCGTGTAAGAAGCGTTCCGGTAAAGTCATCCCCATCATAATATTGACCAAGCAAACCGGGTTCACCAACAACGATGAAGCCCGACTTATGCTCGGTGTAATACCCGGACAGACTGTGCACGGTAAGCGTAACGTCGTACGTTCCAGGGATGGAGAACGAGTGTGATGGATTCTCGCCGTACCCCGAAGAACCGTCACCAAAATCCCATTGCCATCCCGTCGGATCTGAAATCGTCGACAGGTCGGTGAACTGGACGTTCAACGGTGCAACACCGCGACGTACGTCCGCCACGAATTCCGGGGTTGTCAATCCGAACACACGAAGTTCGCCAACTGACACGAAATTTCCCGTACCACCCGGCTGACCGATGACACGAATAGCATCGCCCCACTTGGACTCGAACAATAGCGTGTAACTGTCGAAATTTACGCCGTTATTACCCTCATAAGCTTTTACCGGGCTCAAATAGGTCACGGATTCCCACACGCCATTCCGGCGAACCTCAACGTCCAGCGTTTCGAACCATCCGCCTGCAGGCGATTGAACGCCCTGTTGAAGGATTAACTTGGAGAAATTTCGATCTCCGGAGAACGAATAGCCGATCCAGTCGCTAGTCTTTGAGCTGCCGTCGTAGGTATCGTAGTGCAACAACGGATCTGTTTCAGTTTCATCAGGCATTTGGCCGTCCGCAATCACGCTGATGTTAGGATTCCCGGATCCCGTAGGGCTGGTCACCAAAGCTGTTAGGGTACCCGATCCAGTGATATCGATCTCACCCAGTCGTTTCACTTCGACAAAATACTGGACTGTGTCTTGCAGGCCACCGGTGTCGGTAACGATCAACTGGATCTCCAGGTAGGATACCTCGTCTGGCACTCCGTGCTGCTCCAGTGGAAAGCTCGTTGACATACCCTGATCCGCAAAAAAGTCTGAATGCGTGTGGGTGTTGTGGCGCTGTATCACGAGCCAGTCAAACGTCATCGACGAGGCGGGGTCCTCGGCGTCCGATGCTGTTGCCGTCAGATTTACAGTGTCCGTCTGGTCGAATGACTGACCGTTTTCTGGCGACAAAATCGTCGCTGTTGGGTAGGTGTTGCCGGAGGCTATTTGCAGGAAGGCGTAACTGGTTGCATTCTTATTGTCGGTTACCGCCAGCGATACCTGAAAAAGGCCGGTGGTCGTGTAGGTGTGCATTGGATCTGCGGATGTCGAGGTTGCGCCATCACCAAAATTCCACGAGTAGGTTATGGGATCGCCGTCGGGGTCCGACGATGTGCTGCCTATGAATTGCACATCGAGTGGTGAGTAGCCGTCGATAACGTCGGAGGACGCAACAGCCTGAGGAGGCGCGTTCTCGTTGCTGTGTCGGAGTCGGTACACCTGGTTGTTCGTGATGTTGACCCAGTACAGGTAAGATGACACGGGGTCGAAGCGGACGTCAACCACCGCGCCGAGGCTGGAGCCAAACGCCTGGTGGTCGCTCAGTATATTTGAGGTTGAGACCGCCGACGAGGAAACCCAGCCACGCGTATAATCCGCATAAAACAAGCGGTCCGCATAGCCAGCGGGGTATCGATATCCTTCGTAGATATCACCGGCAACGATTGCGTTGGCCGCGAGGCCGGTAGGGTTGGAGAGCGAAGTGTTGCTGTGGTGCCAGTAGTACGTCGGTGCGTCGTGCGTGAAAGTCGGCGACTGACAGTACGTCGCTGCGGGCGCCTGTGCCTGATACGACGAATGTGGAAGCGGGCCTTCATAGCAGGGCCACCCAAAGTTTTCGCCGCCAAAAACAGAGGTGTGAAG
>CBDTVC010000338.1:0-4476 GCA_965363925.1 uncultured bacterium
CTGGAGACCCGCGGCGGTCGCCAGGTCTTCGAGGACGGCGAAGAACGGACGCTCATTTTGGAACCGGGCGATGCCGGCTTCTACACCAACGACGAGTTGTTCGCCGTGCCCGCTGCCGGTGGCGGCGAGGTAACGGTTGTCAACATGCGTGGCGACAGGACAACACGTGGCTTGCAGCTCCCAGTCTCGCAGAGCACAAACTGCGGCGAGATTGAAGCAGCCTATGCATTGGTCACCAGTGGCGAGTATCTGCTGTTCAAAGATGGCGATTTGACAAAACCCGCGCGCGCCTATTGTAAGTTTTTTACCAACGCGCCTCCGTCGACACACTTCTGGATCGACCGGACGCCTACGTGGGCTGATACAGATGGTATTTCGCTTTCCGGCGTTGCGTTTGTTGGTGATCAGACTGCGTTTGCAGTTGGTGGGAAGGCAGGCGGCCTCCCAGCGATTCTTCGCACCCTTGACGGTGGAGCCACCTGGGACTCGGTGACTGTTCGTCAGGTTGGCAATACTCCGACGCTGAAAAGCGTGGACTTCAAAGGCGACGCCAGTGTGGGCATAGCGGTTGGGTTTGACTACGACTCGGATGTAACCCCTGCCGTCGGCTACGCCGTCTACCGCACAACAAACGGCGGATCCACCTGGATCGGTCCAGGCCACTTCCCGGTACTCACATCGTTTCCTTCGTTTGATGAGGTACGATGGGCTGGCGGCTCAACGTGGTTCATCGGCGGCGGTGCGCGTTTCATGCGCTCAACAGATGACGGTTTGAGCTGGCAGGACGTTGAGTCACCGCTATTCCCTGACGACCCGAACGTCCAGGACATCGAGTTCAAAGACGAGCAGACCGGGCTCGTCATCGCTGGACGTTCACAGGATATCAACGCTCTATTTATTACACAAGATGGCGGCGACACCTGGGCTGTTCAGAAACTGTATGATGCGGACTTCTACATGAACAAGATTGTGTACCTGAGTGGCAGCACGTGGATCGGCGGACGCAACTGGGACGGCGGAGAGGCAGCCACGCTTTACCGCTCGGACGACGACGGCGCGACGTGGACGCAGATTGCGGCGCTGGCAACACTCGGAGCCGGTCGCTTGACAGATCTGGAATTTACTTCACCCATGCGCGGCTACGTGCTCGACCGATCTTATGACGAAGCAACTTCATCTTATTCAGGGAAGATCTGGAGAACAGATGATGGCGGAACGACGTGGACACCCGAGCAGCTCATGATTGACGCCGAGCCGCTTGAGCTGGCGATGTTTGACGCCAATCGCGGGATTGTGGCGAGCACGGGAGGTGTATTGATCACCACTTCGGGTGGCGGGAGTCCGGTGTTTACCGTTGGTGTTGACGACTTGCCCGGGCCAACCATTGCGGCTGATGAAATGACCGTGTCGCTGGAGCAGAACTACCCAAATCCGTTTACGGGGCGTACCACGCTTTCATTCAAGCTCGACGCTGCGGAGAACGTTTCATTGAACGTGTACGACCTGTTGGGGCGGCGCGTGGCGACGCTAATTGATGACGAACGCCGAAGCGCCGGAACGTATCGAGAAGAGTTCGAGGGGCGTGATCTGGCAGCGGGATCGTACTTTTACCGATTGCGGGCGGGCGACAGTGTTGTCACGCGGCAGATGGTTGTGATACGGTAATGGCGTCGAGGGCTGTCGTGGGGAAACATCAAAGCCGCTTCCGTTTGGGAAAGCGGCTTTGATGATAAACGCTAAATCTAACGTACAGCGCAAGGTGATATCGACCCCAAGCTGTGTGCCCTGGATCGACCTATCGACCTACGGCAAATACTCCAGTAGCCACGAAAGACTGACCCTGAACGCGCACCAGGTACGTACCCGCAGTCAATGCAGCGACGTCGAGTCTCACCGATGCTGTTGCGTTGGCTTCGAGAGAGACGTTCGTGATCTGTCTCCGTCGTCCAAGTAAGTCAAAAACCTCCAGCGCAACCTCTTGACTGTTGCTGACCGATAGCGGAACGGTAACAGCAGCATCAGCTGGGTTGGGATAAAGCGCTCCAAGCTGATACAAACCGTCTCCGATCACGGCAACGGATATTTGGGGAGAGTACTCAAAGGTACCGTCGGTGCCAATTATCTTAAGTCGAACATCATGTACGCCTGCCGCCACCGAAGGGATTGTTTGACTGTACTGCGCCCGTCCTTTTCGGCTCGTCGAAGGCACAAAAACACTAGCGCGCCATTGAGACTCCGATGCGTCCCGTTGGCGTGTCTGTACCTCGAACCCAAGGTTCGCCGTTTCGCTTATGGTCTCCCAGCGCACAACCACCGATCGCCCTTCCGTCACAATAGCATCGAGTGACTCCAGCTCGACAGCAAGCGGCGGGTCAGCCGTTACAGACAGTGAATAGGGACCCACAGCAGACTGCGTCTTCGAACTAACAGCCGCTTTCGCCATTGCCGACCCGCTATACGGAGCGTTGTCGAAGTAGGACACTCTCAGGTAGTACCAACCGTCTGCCGCTGCCGTATACGAAATGAATGGCTGAAAAAATTCACCCGTATCGTCGTTATCCGCAACCAGGCTCCCGGTGCTTGATCCGTCCAGCGTGCCAGGACCGTACAGCCATAGGGCTGAATCATAATCCAACGTCGATGAAACGTCAAACTCGTACGTTCCGCCGGTGACCATGTCAATTCGATACCAGTCCACGTCCCCGACTGGATCAATCTCGTAGGTGTTCATAAACGGGGGAGTGATCAGATTGGCAAACGGTGGGGTATTGTCGTTATCCGGAACGAAGTCGGCCACGTCGAGCGTGTACGAACCCGTCTGATCAAGCGGATCCGCAAATTCCGAAATCTTCAGCTTAAGGAAGTAGAACCCCGACGACAGGGCCGTGTGGAGTATCCGAGGTTGAAAGTCAACCTCATCGTCATTTTCTGCAACAAGAGTACCAACGGGGTCGCCGTCAGCGTCACCGGGCCCGTAGAGTTCCAGCGCAGTGTCTAGATCGGTCAGCGACGTAACGTCGAACGCATAACTAGTGCCAGCAGTTAGTTGAATGCGAAACCAGTCAACGTCACCTTCGACGTCGATTGTGCAGGGACCGTCAAACGGTAACGATGCAATGACACTGGCCTGCGCGGACGTGTCGTTTGGCTCAGCCGGACAGGTCTGCCCGAGAACGCTTTGCGGAAGCATTACCAGGATGAACGTAAAGACGACAACGCAGAGTGTCCTGTCGCGAATGTGGCGGTACTGCATCGCAAAGCCCTATTGGTTAGTTGTTCAACTTAATTTATCCGGCGAGATTCGCTGGAATGTTGAACCCAATGTAGTACCGTTTTTATCTAATTACATCCCTTCGGCGCGCCGCGATCACCACTTTCGGCAGACGAGTTTCCCGATTCGCCACGGATTTTGTATGCGACGGTTCCTGAAATTGTCTTTTCAAGCGTCCTCCGACTCTGCGATACTTATATTGATCCTAACACAATCAATGGAGGGATTGCTATGCGAGTTGCAACACTTGTGGCCATCGTAACGATGACCGCCCTCCCGGCTTTCGCCCAGACCGCCATCTACGTCGGTCCGCAAATTGGTATCCAGGGAATCGGCCTCAGTGCCGAGGTTGATCTTGGGATGCTGTCCGTTTCAGGCGAGCTCGGGTACGTGCCGGTGAATAGTGTCACCTACGATCAGAACGGAAACGAATTCGCGCTCGATGTCAAACCGCTATCCGGACTGCTGATGGTCAACTTCAGCCCCGGTTCAGGACGCTTCACGCTTGGCGCTGGTTTGCTTGCGGGAGGATTGAACGGTGACGGCGAGGCCACTAACCTGAGAGGCGGTACGGAAATCGGCGAGAACTTATATCCGGCCGGCGACATTGGCACTCTGAACGCGGAGGTGGAATTTGGCAGCTTCTCACCCGCCGTAATGGTTGGTCTGCGGAAAGCAGGATTCAACGTCGGGATCGGTGTTGCCTTCTCGGGTAGTCCGAAATACACGCTCTCCTCTACCGGATCGCTTCAGAACGATCCACAATTCCTCAACGATCTGGATATTGATATCGAGGACGTACAGGAAACGTTTGACAAGATTCCTGTGTTGCCACTGCTGCGGATCGGTTGGCAGATCGGCGTGATGGGTCAGTCGAACTAAGGCCAGCGATTCGAGCTAGTAGCCGACGGTGAACTGGAAGTCTTCTCCAACCACTCGTACGCGGAATCCACCGAAACCGTTGTCTTCGTAGAACGCCGTCGCGGAAAGGTCACCCGCATCGATGTCCACGGAACCAAGTATCTGTCCGGTTGCCGGTGAAACGTTGAGGTCGATATTCAGGTCAACGGGAACGCCCGAATCACCTTCGAATTGACCTGTGCCGTCGATCGTCACGACCCCGGTCGACAGTTGCGTTGCAGTTGCGGTCAGCGATCCATCAACGCTCGAACCCTCAACGCCTGCAATTCGAACGGTTGCGCCAT
>CBDTVC010000339.1:0-4455 GCA_965363925.1 uncultured bacterium
AAGGGTGCCCCTCGAACGAAGATGGAAGAGGTGGCCGTCCAGAAATGGAAAGGCGGGAAGATTATCCATGAGCGATTCTACTACAAAGGCTAACGTCTTGTAATTATCGTCGAATCAGGTCTAGGAGCCGGTGTCTTTGGGCACCGGCTTTTCTAGTTATTTGGCTCGGGCATGCTGGGATTCTTCGCCTCGATCTGGCATTTACGGCTGGACAACGGAACAACGGACAGGGTCTGGCGGTTCACGCGCCGTCGTCGTATGTTCCGGCAAATCAAGGCGGCAGGCTCGTTTTGTTGCGATTTGCCGCGGAATTGTTGGAGATAAGCTGTAATTGAGATGAGATTGCGGTCTCATTTGCTCGTGCAGTTGCTTCAATTCATCATTGGACGTCTATTTCCAGCAAAATCTTTTGCGTCTTTTTGGTCGCAGAATAGCAATTCCTTACGTTTTTTCTTCTGAGAACCCAATCCCAACTCTATGGCAGCCAGTGACCGCGAGTGGCGCACCCAGCCTTCCGTTACACTCGATAAATGGATAGCGCACGCAAAGCGCAAGCTTGAGAAAGGATACCGCCTGGTCGTTAGCCAGGACAAGCGTACTGCAAATTTCTATCTCCCCGGCAAGGGATATGAAATGTGTGACTATAAGACCGCGAGGCAGTTGATCGAGACCGGTCTTGTAATCGAAGTGAAAGAGCACCACCTCGGGAAGCTGTATGACCTCGTCGCTGATTACGAAATCATGGAGGAAATCAATATCATCGCGGTCGAGGATGAAGAGGCGGCCCTCGAAGAGGCAGATCCGTTTGAGAATAGCGTTTGGGAAGAGGAGGACGACTCTGATACTGGCGATGACAAAGAGACCAAAAAAAACTAGCTTCCGTCAGGTGCCTTTCTTGATTTATCTGGATTGGCGCCCCCGTTTTTCGTCGACCGCACCACTCCGAAAAGGCTGATCAGGAGCCAGGCCACTTCGACTACGAGCGCGTACAGGTTAAAGTCTACCAGCAGGGAAACCGCAATCATTCCCGCCCCGATCGCGTTGGCGATCGAGTATCTGAGGCCGGGCGAGGTCAGCCTGTCCATCTGCACCAGCAGATACGAGCCCAGAATGAGTATGACGCCGATGCTTCCTACGATGTCGTTAATTCCGACGTGAGGCATGTCTTTGGTACTATTGATTTCTGGCGACGCGACAGGGATTAAAGATTGGCGATTCCGGTTCCTTTTACGAACTTGGTCGAGCTAGGAAGACCATGTTCGTCATCAATACTTCTCGAATCCGTGGCAAAAAAGAACGCGCGGCATAAGCCCCGACGGTTGCGATCAAAGAAGCCGGGCCTCCCACCCGGCTCCGTCATTTTTGACGGTGAGCGCAAAGTCGAAACAGCTACGGTCAATTGCATCCAGTTCGGCCCCGAATTCCTGAAAGAGTTCCCGGTCAATTCTCTCGACAGTGTCAAAGCGATTCTTGAAGACGAACACGTAGCGTGGTTAGATGTAGTCGGACTGCACAATGTCGAACTCATCGAACAAGTCGGCACTAGTGTTGGAATCCACCCCCTGATCAAAGAAGACATTGTAAGTACAGGACAGCGGCCCAAGGTAGAATTCTACGATGACTACATCTACATCGTGGTCAAAATGATTCTTTTTGATCACGAATCGGATGCCGGGTTAAGCATTGAGCAAGTGAGTTTGGTCGTTGGTGATGGCTTTGTCGTAACGTTTCAGGAACGGCCGGGAGATGTCTTTGAGCCGGTCAGGGAGCGTATACGCACCGGGCATGGTCGCGTCCGGAAATCGGGTGCGGACTATCTGGCGTATGCGATTCTCGATATTATTGTTGATCACTATTTCATCGTTCTCGGTACGTATTCAGATCTACTCGACGACCTCGAGGACCAGATCCTGGACGATCCAGCACCCGCCCGACAATCAAAATTGCGTGACCACCGCAAGGAGCTTATTTCCCTACGTCGTGCAGTGTGGCCGGTTCGCGAAGTGGTCGCTTCGTTGGAGCGAACCGAATCGCCACTTCTCAGCACTGATGTGCGACCGTTTTATCGAGACGTTCATGACCACGCCGTCCAGATACTTGACATCGTCGAGTCATTACGTGATGTGATCGGTGGATTGATGGACCTGTATTTGTCGAGTCTTAGCAATCGGATGAACGAAATCATGAAGGTGCTGACGATCTTCGGCAGCATCTTTCTTCCGCTTTCGTTCATGGTGGGGATGTACGGGATGAATTTTGACAACATGCCGGAGTTACACTTCCGTTACGGTTATCCGATCCTAATTGCCTGTATGGTCGCGGTTGCCTCGGGCCTCCTGGTATTTTTCAAACGAAAGGATTGGTTGTAGGGATGATCAGCAGTCGAAGAAGCGATGGTCAAATGAGGTGGCTAACGGTTATTGCCTTGTTGTTCCTGCTGGTTGGGCCTGGAGTGCGCCTTAGCCACGCTCAAGGTCAAGAAAAGGAGCTAGGACGAAAGCGCTTTCTGAATTGGATATACCAAGATGCCGCCTCCGTCGTTCAGAAAAGGCATCCAGCTGCCCCAGTTTATCTTGCAGGTGGTTTAACGGCGTTCGGCGTTTTGAACTTTGTGGATAGGTGGGCTGCCGACGAATTGCCCGAAGGTTACCGCGGATTCCTTCGCGACTATGCCGACGTTACCAATAATATCGGCGGACCACTCGCCAATATCCCGGTCGCGGGCCTGTTTGCCATTTCGCTTATTACCCCGTCGAGGCGTTTTCAGGATGCTTCATTTACATCGTTGCAAGCAGTTGTGTATTCAGGAACGATCAACTACTCGATGAAGTATTTCTTCGGTCGCATTCGACCTGAAGACACTAATAATCCGCTCCGATTTGCACTCTTCTCGGGTAACTCTTCGTTTCCATCGGGTCATGCAAATGCCGCGTTTGCTATTCTCACGCCATGGGTGATGTATTATCCGCACCCGGTTACGTACGCCCTCCTGGTTATTGGAGCTGGAGGTACGGCCGTTTCTCGGATTGTTCGTGAAAAGCACTGGTTCTCCGATGTCTTGATCGGCGGTGCCTTGGGCTTTGCCACTGGCCGATGGTTATCCAGACGGCACCAGCGGCTTACAGGTGATCGCGTTGCCGGCGCGAACCTCAACGTTTTACCGACCACAGGCATATTTGGCAGAGGAATGAGATTCACGGTTACCTTCTAGGGCGGTCGCCTTGTAATCGGTGGTTTCTCATAGCTTACGGTTGTATTCGGGTTCGCCGTTGCACCCGGCACGAATTCTTCGACTCAATCGGCACCACTCCCTGCTTGACGCTAAATGCCTTGACTCGCGGTCGTTGACTGGCACACGTTGACTCTCACTCCGTGTCTACGCATCTTTAGGCGCGTTGAGCTGCTGTTGCAGCAACCACGTGAGTAATTTTTGCTTTCTGTTACCCGTTAATCAAAGGTGTATCTACAGTGGCGTCTGGTCGCAGTTATTGGAATCGAAAGGTTACCCTCATTGCCAGTCTTCTGGTGGTCTGGGCTTTCGTCGGATTTGGGTTGAGCATCTTCGGAGCAGAGACCCTTAACGAAATTTCGCTTGGTGGGATTCCGCTTGGATTCTGGATGGCTCAGCAAGGAAGCATCTTTGTCTTCGTTTTGCTGCTGCTCTTCTTTGCTATTGCCAGTGATCGACTCGACAAGAGTGTCGCACTGCCCCACGCAACTGATTCTTTGGTAAGACAGACACTCGATGACGGCAAACCATCAGATAGTACCCCGAGCGTATAACTATGGGCATACAGGAGTGGACATGGATTACAGTCGGGACTACGTTTGCCGCGTACCTCTATATCGGCTATAGGAGTCGCGTTTCTTCGACACGCGGATTCTACGTAGCGGGGCAAGGCGTTTCGGCGATTGCCAACGGTGCAGCAACAGCAGCAGATTGGATGAGCGCTGCCTCGTTTATTTCGATGGCGGGTCTCATCTCCTTTATGGGATTTGACGGGACCGTCTATCTAATGGGGTGGACCGGTGGGTACGTTTTGCTGGCGCTGCTACTTGCTCCATTCCTGCGAAAATTCGGACGCTACACAGTGCCTGACTTCGTCGCTGCACGCTACTATTCGAATGGTGCTCGTGTCGTCGCTGCGATTTGTGCGTTGTTCGTTTCGCTAACCTATGTTGCCGGCCAAATGGGTGGCGTCGGGGTTGCTTTTAGTCGATTCCTCGAAGTTCGATTTGAGGTCGGTGTCGGAATTGGAATGGTGATCGTTGCCTTTTTTGCGGTCCTCGGCGGCATGAAAGGCATCACGTACACGCAGGTGGCCCAATACTGTGTGCTGATTTTTGCATACACGGTTCCAGCTATTGCGATTGCGTTGGTACTTACTGGAAATCCGATTCCCCAAATCGCGATTGGCGAAATCCTTCCCAAGCTCAACCAGATCCAGATCGACC
>CBDTVC010000340.1:0-4448 GCA_965363925.1 uncultured bacterium
CCCTCACAGGTGATGATTGGTCTCGCACTCTTCCTGACATTGTTTGTCATGTACCCCGTTTTTGAGCAGATCAATGAGGATGCACTGCAACCGTATATGGAAAATACGATCGGCCAGCGCGAAGCTACTGAAAATGCGATCCGACCTCTTCGACACTTCATGTTATCACAAACCCGAGACAAGGATCTTTCGCTGTTCATGGATCTCGCTCAGGTTGACATGTTTGACAGCGCCGACAGTGTTCCACTCCACGTCCTCGTGCCTGCTTTTGTGATCAGTGAACTACGCATCGCTTTCCAGATCGGCTTCCTCGTGTTTCTTCCTTTTCTCGTCGTCGACCTCGTGGTTGCGAGCGTATTGATGAGTATGGGTATGATGATGCTGCCTCCCGTAATGATTTCTCTCCCGATCAAGCTTTTGCTATTTGTTCTTGCCGATGGTTGGTACCTCCTCGTCGAGTCGCTAATGACTGCTTATCTCGGATAGACCCGTCACTGTGTAAACCAATTGTATCGGAGCCGAGCTGGCTCCACTCCCACCACCTCAACAGAAATCAAAATGAATGTCGAAGTTGCACTCTACTGGGTCCAGGAAGCACTCAGGACGGCAATAATGATGGGGTCACCGCTCCTCTTAACTGCCCTTGCAATTGGTCTGGTGGTCAGCCTTGTTCAAGCGATCACGTCGATCCAGGAAATGACGTTGAGTTACATCCCAAAAATGATAGCCGTTGGATTAGTAATCCTTGTGTTGGCTCCCTGGATTCTGGAAACGATGACGGATTTCATCACGCGGGCATTCCACTTCATTCCCGAGGTATCAAAATAGGTGGACGTAGACCTCATCTACATATTTCTCGTGTTTGTTAGAGTAGGAGCCCTCCTACTCTCGGCGCCCGTCTTCAGCCATTCGGCGGTCCCAATTCGTTTGCGCATCCTGTTCGGGATCCTGTTGGCGTTTGCGATCGCGCCGATGTCTACCATCGAGCATGATCTTGCAGCCGAACCGATGCGGTTAGTGGTGGCAGTATTGCTTGAGATGGGAACTGGTCTGACAATCGGGTTTGTCACCCAATTCCTCTTTTGGTCGATACAATTCTCGGCTGAGATTTTAGGGTTTCAGATGGGTCTGTCACTGGCGCAGATCTACAGCACAAATGAGGGGTTGGCGTCAAATCCGATTGGTCGTTTTGTAAGCCTCGGACTCCTTATGGTATTCATTCTCCTTGACGGACCGCAGGATGTGATTCGTGCATTGGCCTTCTCATTTGACGCAGTACCGGTCGCAACGGCGAATCTTTTTGGACCATCGGAGACGCTCGTCAAGTGGGCCGGGACGCTGTTCTCCATAGGAGTCCGGTTTGCATCACCATTTATAGTCTCTTTCCTGCTTGTCGAATTTGCGCTGGGTGTGTTTGCACGAGTCGTTCCACAGGCAGACCTCTTCTCTCTCGGGCTTCCTGTCAAATTAATGGTGGGCTTGCTGCTGACCCTGATGTTCTCACGCGCCTTGTTTGTGGCGTTTCCGCATTTGATTTCCGAGACGCTCAAAATGGTTTCTCGTGTCATTTCGCTAATGGCAGTCTAGCTATTTGATCTAGGGCACCAGAGAACGATGAGCGACAAACCAGAACAAGACGAGAAACAATTTGACCCGAGCGCGCAGAAGATTCGCAAAGCTCGGGAAGAAGGTAATGTCTTCAAGTCACAGGAGATCGTTTCCGTAATGGCTCTGTCACTGGCAATTGGATTGCTCGCCCTTGCAGGAATGAAGGGCATCGGGATCATGAAGGGAATGTTCGCAGTCTCGTATCAACTGGCGCCACAGGTCATTCTCACTGAAGACTCAGTCATTCCTGTCTTAATCGGTACGTCTGGCAAAGTCGCGCTCGCCGTTGTTCCGTTCATGCTGATGATGATGGGCGCCGGCGTTGCAATGAGTGTCGCGCAATCCGGATGGAACCTCACGCTCAAACCACTAATGCCGAAGGCTGAACGAATCAGTCCGCTAAAGGGATTCAAACGCATCTTCTCGGCTCGGGGCATTTTCGGAGCCGCAAAGTCGTTCGCCAAAGTCGCCGTTGTGGGACCAATCGCCTACGTCTTCATCGAAAACCGTATCCCCGAGTTGCTGACACTGCACAATATGCCTCTTGAGGCAGTTATGCCGCAGACGATTCGCTGGATCGTTACGCTCGCAGCGCAAATACTGTCAATCCTGTTCGTCCTTTCGGGCGTGGACTTCGCGTTTGAGCGACACAAGTATATGCAAGACCTGAAGATGACGTTTAAGGAAGTCAAGGACGAGTCCAAGGAAAACGAGGGTGATCCGCAAATGAAATCGAAGCGGCGCGCCTTCGCTCAAACACTTACCCGGCCGCGCCTCGATCACGCCGTTATGAAATCCGATGTCGTGATAACAAACCCAACCCACTATGCCGTTGCGATTCGGTATGATTCGTCGGAATCGGATGCACCCCGTGTCATGGCTAAGGGTATGCGCAAACGGGCATTGAGGATCAAGGCGTTGGCATTCGAATACGGCGTACCTGTAATCGAAAACCGGCCGCTGGCACGCGCCCTCTACAGCGCAACTAACGAAAATGATGAGATCCCCGAAGACCTTTACCAGGCAATCGCTGCAATTCTGGCTGAAGTCTATCGAAATCGAAACGTCCGCGTCGCGTAGCGCGCTAGAATGCTAATCGCATCCACAACAGAAACTGAGTGCAGGTAGTGAGCGAACCAACAAATACAATCGACGCCGCAGAGCCAAGAACCTATCTCAACACGGAAGTTGTGATGGCGAGTTCTGTGGTGTTGATCCTCTTCGTGATGGTCATTCCGATTCCGACCTTCATGATGGATTTGCTGCTCGCATTGAACATCGCGTTTAGCCTGGCGATTCTTCTAACAGCCTTCTATGCTGTGCGACCACTGGAGTTTGCCGTTTTCCCCGGGCTTCTGCTGCTGACAACGCTATTCAGACTTTCACTCAACGTAGCTTCTACAAGACTGATCCTGAGTGAAGCAGACGCAGGAGCTTTGATATCGGCCTTCGGTAATTTTGTTGTTTCTGGCAACTACGTCGTGGGAGCGATTGTCTTTCTCGTGTTGGTAATTATCAACTTCGTCGTGATCACGAAAGGGTCGGGACGAATTGCCGAAGTTGCCGCTCGCTTTACGCTCGATGCGCTTCCGGGGAAACAAATGGCAATCGACGGAGAGCTGAACTCCGGTATGATTGACGAAGGCGAGGCACGAAAACGCCGAATCGAAGTGGGTCGCGAGGCTGATTTCTATGGCGCAATGGATGGAGCATCCAAGTTTGTGCGCGGTGACGCGATTGCCGGATTGATCATTACGATGATCAACATCGTCGGCGGCCTCATTATCGGCGTATTCCAGCGTGGCATGCCGATGGCTGAAGCAGGCGAAACATTCACCCTCCTCTCAATCGGCGACGGACTCGTTTCTCAAGTTCCTGCACTCCTCATATCAACGGCAGCCGGTATCATCGTTTCGCGCGCGAGCAGCGAAAGCAATATTGCCGAAGACTTTAAGGGCCAGCTCTTTTCGAAACCGTATCCACTACTAATTACGGGAACCTTTCTAGGCATTTTGGGCGTCATGCCGGGCCTTCCGTTAATCCCCTTCTGGCTTCTTGCGTTTGGCGCGATCACGATTGCTCGAAATCGCATGAAGACGATTGCTCGAGAAGACAAGGCAGCTATTGTTCAAATAGCAAAGGACGAAGCACCCGGCGAAACCAAACCGGCCGAACTTGTCATGGTTGATCCACTTGAGCTGGAAATCGGATACGGTCTCATCCCCATTGTCGATCCCGCTCAAGGTGGTGACTTGTTGGACAGAATCGCTCTGCTTCGCCAACAGCTCGCTCTTGAATTGGGAGTTGTGATACCGCCAGTCCGAATACGAGACAATGTTTCGATCGACTCCAACACCTATGTCGTCAAACTCAGAAACAATCCGATTGCGAAAGGCGAGATATTGCCCGGCTATCACATGGCACTGATTCCCGATGGACTGGATTCCCTTCCGAGCGGTATCGAGACCACCGACCCAACCTATGGATTGCCAGCCATGTGGATCAGTGAACGGAGTCTTGATCAGGCAACCATTCGCGGAATGGCTGTCGTTGAAGCTCCGGCGGTTGTGACGACTCACCTGCTGGAAGTTCTACGTAAGAACGCCCACTCGCTTCTCGATCGTCAAGAGGTCAAGAAACTTCTCGAACAGGTTCGGGAATCCGCGCCAGCGCTGATCGAAGAACTGGAGCCGGCACAGGTAACGGTAGGAATGGTACAGAAAGTGCTTAAGAAGCTGCTTCGAGAGAGATTGCCGATCCGGGACCTCGTAACCATCCTCGAAACCTTGGCGGACAATATCGGCATCCCCTTCCGAGACAACGGTGCGGATCACCGGATC
>CBDTVC010000341.1:0-4448 GCA_965363925.1 uncultured bacterium
TCTTGGAGGGCAAACATGTTTTTGGCGATGAGAGAAAGGCGATTTGCAAAACGTGTTGTCAAACAGTTTCTGAAATCATTTTCAGCTGTAAGTGCCGAGAATCCTGGCCTGTCCGGCGCGCCCCTTTACAGAGAAGTCCTCCTACACACCAATTTAGTCGATCCGACACATGTCGATGAAATATTATCGCAGGCTGAGGACAGTATCGATGTATGGACTACACACTCAAGAATGCGACTTGGGCTTCGTCAAGTCGCCCATTTTGTCGCTTTGTCGCAATATCGTGTGGCCGGAAATGCTGGCACGGTAGTATCTTTCAAGAAGATCGTCTACTCACTGATTCCGGCAGATCTGTAGAGACGGTGCGGACGACTATTAATGTCTGCTATTGGCCGAAAGCAGCCCCTCATGACACTGTCGCTGAACGGCCGGTATTAGGAAAAGCAGACGTTCAGAATTGCGTCTTTTGAAAACTCGCTGGCGAGTGGCTCGTATGCGCCCGAAAGCAGACGTTTTACGCTACCAAATGTTTCCAAATTAAATTATCCATCCGGCGCGTTGTGAAACCGCAGATCGACGTCGGGGTATTTCCGCACCAAATGTCGCAATAAAGTAACCCATAGAAGGGTCATTGCCAGCATCTCCATGAATTCTTCAAGCGACTTGGAGAAGTGCCATACCTCATATTCGGTGAGGCCCCAGGTTGATTCGATCCAGCCATGCAGGTTGTACGGATGATCGATATCGAGTCCTTCGAAAAAGTCTGCAATAACCGCTAAGACGAGCAGCCCGATCGCCATAACGACTGCCCGCTTGTTTCGGGCCGTTTGTAATTCTTTGTTCAGGAACCACAGCAAGAATAAACCGAACGCCCCGAAGATCGGCAAGAACACCAGCTGCCATGCATAGCTCGGAAAGAACCCCGCAATCAATTGATCGCTGTCGGCGTCCTCGCCATGCATGAGTATTTCGGCCGACGTGCCAATTCGCTCATGAAACTGCGCGCCATCATCCATCGCCATGTACAGAAAAAATGCCGCCAGGATCGCCCAACCGACACGTTGCGCGCGCGGCGAGTGGTTGGCCGTCGTTAGCAAATAGAGCGCTGCGGACGTCAAACCCAACATCCACGTTTGCGTGACACCAAACCAGGATGCGATGCCGTCCTCACGCGTGATGTTGAAGAAGCGTTGCACGGGTCCTAGTTCTGACATCTCAGCAACATTGATGAATGCATCCGCCAACACAAACAGGATCTCTGTGCCAACCAATACGATAAACAACACCGAAATCGCACGGCTCGCGTTCACGTCAACTTGCGTCGTCCGCAAAGCCCCCGTCTTACTCATGTTTGCTCCCTGTCCCAAATACAACTGCGCGTACCATAAAAAAAGGGGCGGCCAACCGAAGTCAGCCGCCCCTGTATTTTACGCTCCTAGTCCGGCGTAAAGCTCAATGCATCCGGATTAGCAAGATCATACGGATTGTCTAATGTGAATTCCTCAACGGGTGACGTCCCAATGGAGCCGCCCCCTGTTGCGGAGAGATCCGCAGGCGTCGACATTGCGCCGTTGCCGGTCGCCGTGCCCACAATCGATCCGGCCGCCGTCACCGACCCATAATCGAAATCGATTGTTCCATCCGAGTGCAGCGTCACCGAGAAGTTGTTGGCGCCGACACCGGTCGGGAATCCCCACTCCGGTACATCGATGAACGTAATCGTCAGCCGTGTCTCGAAGTCGGTGTCTGCCAGCACCAGCGAACCGGTAGCATCCAGATCGGCCCACAAGGGTGCCGCTCTTGGCGGCCCGGTCTCGAAGCCAACCGTATCAACGATGAAGTCTAAGCCGCCTGGCGGCGCACCGAACGTGATATGACCGTTCGAGTTCACGAACACATCATCGTACGTAATACCGTCATACGGGATTCCGAAACCAAAGCCCGACAGGTTGATGGAGGTCTCATCGCCGAGTGCCAGTGGGAAGCCGTCATACAACTGCACGTCCAGCACATAGCGTCCACCGTCAAATGGCATTCCCTGACCAGGATCCACTCCGTCGAAGTCGAGATCTCCAAAGAATGAAATCGCCAATGCGTAAGTGCCATCGAACGGCAAACCGCCTTCGATACGCGACAGCAAGCCGTTCGTGTCATCGTTGACGGCAAACAGAATCGCCGTGTCCGCATCACACTTGTCCAGCTTGATCTTCGAACGGCGGCGGTCGGATGAGTCATCATCTGAGGAATCATCGTCCGACGAGCTGTCATCATTTCCGGTCGGCGGGCAATAGTACAAAGCCATCACGGAATCGATTTGGCCACGTGCAACATCTGCGATCAGGTACTTGCCCGCTTCTGCGGTGAACCGATAGAAATCGATATCAGCTGCTGCGGGATCGATCGCGGAGTAGTGCCGCTTGGTATTACGCGTGTCGAACGGTGCTGAGATCTTGCTCGCCTTGCGCAGGGAGTTGTTCTTCTCGAACTTATCCCGGAATGACTTGCCGAGTTTCTTAAACTCAAGCGAACCACCATTCAGGTCGTTGTCGCCATCGCTGAAATTCTCGAAGACTGCAGCAGACTTGTCGAGCTTGATCTTCTTGCGGCCATTGCGGCTTTCTTTGGTGAGGTCGACCTCTTCTTCAGCACCAGACGTGGTCGCGAGACCACCGCTTACACCAACGAGTCCGAACGCGACGTCGATGGCGTGGTGCGTGATTTTTACGTCCGCGCCACGATAATCGTCACTGCTGTCGTCGTCATCACTCTTGCCATCCCTGCCGCTATGAGCACGACTGTCATCGTCGTCATCATCAACACAGGATTTCGAGTTGTCATATAAAGTGATATCAAACGTGTTGGAGCCGAAGCCAACCGGGAAGTCCCACTCGGGAACATCCTGCCACGACACCGTGAAGCTCTTGTTGGTCTGATTAAAGAACACAGAGCCTTGCGGATTGCCATCGAAGTCGACCGGCTGCAAGTCGCGCCACAAGCCGGCGATCATCGGTGGGCCGTCGAGGAACTCGGCTACGCTCTCAGAAAAGTCGTTGTTTGCAGCACCAAACGTGAGGTTACCGTTGGCATTGACAAACACCGAGCTGAAGGACTGCCCTCGAATGCAATATTGGAACGGCAAAGAGAGTTGCACGCTGCCATCGTCACCGACTGGCAGTGGATCACCGGGTCGCGGCTGATTGAAGATAATGTCGACGCCAGTGGTTGGCGCACCTGCGGCCACCAAGACCGGTGTAAATTGTGTCGGATCATCGATGTTCGGATCCGACGACTCTTCCACACCGTTGTAAAGCTCTTCCGGACCCGGCAGAGGTACAGCCAGGTCCGTTGAGAAGCCGCCGGCGAGGACCGTGTCGATATAGACGCCATAACTTGCGCCTGGCGTCAGCCCGGTGATTCGATACACACCCACGTTTGGATCGGAAGGATCGAGGCTGTCGGTGAAGTCGGAGGAAATCGCCGAGACTGCATCGTTGAACGGATCATCAATATTTCGCGCAATGATGTTCACGCCCGTAAAGCCGTCGGTTCCCAACAGAATCTTGCCGTTGATCTCACCGGTGGAGGCCGCGTAGTCAGGCTCCGGATACATGCGCGAAGCAATCGCGATGTCGTCCGCTGCCAGTGTTTGCGTTCCAATCCCTGGCCCGAAATAGAACGGATACATCGTCGCGACGACATCCGTGAACGGGTTGGGTGGCGGGCCAAATGTGTCTGTCGGTGTGGGACCCGTGTTGTCGCCGCCCACTGAACCGAGATAGATTTGACCGTTAACGACCGTGTGCGCGAAGTTTGTCCAGTGGCCAAACTCATGCACCATCACATCCAGCGCCGCTGTGGAGTCGGTAAACGATGGGCCGTTGAGGAACGATAGACCTTCGAGGATGGTACACGTCGCAGGATCCGTGAATTCCGGCCCGGCGAAGCCGAGGATGCCCGAACCGGCACCAAACAACAGGTCGAAAACTTCGCCCGAATCATCGAATACCACTGCACTCAGGCCATCTGGCGCAGTCGCATTCAGATAGGGTCCGAAGTTAGTTATGTCAACGTCGACCGGCAATGGCGCGCCGGCATTATAGCTGAGCGTCGAACTTGGCAGGTCTTCCCACACCTGGAATGCGGACCCTACGAGAGCGATAGCTGATGCCGCATCGACGGGGCCGAGATTGCCCTGATCCGGGTTAAAGGTAATGTTGGTGCCACCATCTGCCCAGAGGTAGGACTCACCCGACTCGCAAACCGCGAGTGGCCCGCCGGCCAGAACAGGTGCTGCTGACAGGAGAAGTGCGGAACCCGCGAGTGACGCGAGCAATGTCTTGGTTGATTTCATCGCAGTCATCTCCTATTGGCCCAGCAGCGTGCGAATTTCCGCACTCAGCTTGACGTATTCGATCGGGCCAGCGCCGTTGAGGCCCAGACCCTGATTA
>CBDTVC010000342.1:0-4428 GCA_965363925.1 uncultured bacterium
CGGCGCATGTGGATCGCTTTTGAAGCCGATCCATAAAAAGTCACGCTGCGATTCATTTCTCTTAGCTCGCTTGTGGCGTCCATCCAAACGCTGTTCGAGACCTGCTGCTACCAATTTACGACCGACGACGGTCACAAAAGCTAGTGCCGACCATGACCGAGATGCAACAAGCGATTCCTACGCTTCGCGTTATGTCGATCGACGTTTCCCTGCCGTTCTACGAGTCACTTGGCTTCGACGTCGCGTGGCAACACCAGCTTTCTCCTGGTGCCCCTCGCCTAACTTCGGTAAAGCATTCGTCGGTCGAGATATTCCTTACCGAGCACCCTGTTGCTCCGGTCGGAGCTGTCGTCTACATAGTAGTTGGCGATGTAGATGAACTAGTGTCCAGTGCACAAACACGGTCTCTCGAGCCGTCGTTTGGGCCCCAAGATCGGCCATGGGGAGACCGAGAGGCGTACTTCACTGATCCGGACTCCAACGTTCTGCGGTTCGGGCAACCGGGTGTGGTCAGCGACCCTGCACGGTAGCGCTGCGCAACATTAGTTGGGGCGCGTGTTTATGCGCCTGTGACGTCCCCTTTTCAGTACCGAGAGAGAGAGCCGCATAACCTTTTTTGAGATAGAGTTGTCGGGGGAGGTCAAGCGACGTCAAGACGACTTTTTCCTCGAAGAGACCGAGTTCAGTAGCCTGCGGAGGCGATGCCTGCGGGGATGAGAAGCATGGACCACCTGTGGCTCTCGAATGCTATAATAAGCTACGGCACGGTGCAGGCCGTATGCCCGATCCCCTGACGGATGACGACGGCGCAATCGTCGTGATTCGCGTTTCGGACAACGGCGGCGGCATCCCCAACGAGGTCAAGGAGCACGTGTTCGAGCCGTTTTTCACCACCAAACCGACCGGTCAGGGCACGGGACTGGGACTCTCTATGAGCTACGACATCGTGACGCAGGGCCACAGTGGCACGTTTACCGTTGAGAGCAAGGAGGGCGCGGGTTCGACGTTTGCGGTACGGCTTCCCGTATCCTGACCCGCCCTATGTCACCCCACCTGCGCGAAGAGGTCCCGCGTGACGTGGTAGCGACGTGAGCAGTTATCGCTTCCGTTTGCCGGTGAAGATTCCGTACGTTATGTGTCAATGGAAAAACGAGGATGTGATGATCGATGAGAATGCAAGAGGTGTTATAGGAGTTTCTGGGCAATCGGCGCAGTCGCGCTGATCTGGAATCTGATGTCAGTGGTGAACTTCTTTGTGCAGATGAATCCAGACGTAGTCGCTGCATTTCGCGAGTCGGAGCGTGCGATCATAGAAGGCCGGCCTGCATGGGCTACAGCAGGCTTTGCGATAGCCGTTTTCGGCGGTGCGCTTGGCTGCGTTTTGCTTTTGCTCAGAAAATCAGCTGCCGTCTATTTATTCGTTGCGTCACTATTTGGAGTGGTTGTTACAATGGTTCATGCGCTCGGCTCCGGTATCGAATTCAGTCTTGGTGAGATTTTGGGGATTATTCTGATGCCCCTAGCTGTAGCCGCGTTTCTGGTTTGGTATTCAAAGTGGGCCGAGCGGAAGGGCTGGACTAGTTAGGACCTTGCTGACAACTGATGAGTCTGGGTTGCCTCAGCGACTCTGGCGATGACACCAGGCGGTCCAACAGGTAGTTGAAACGGGCGGCGGCAATTGGCTTCGCCGTATCCGCTGTCGTCGCGGCGAGTTTGTGGCTGGACATGCGTACGTGACGGGACGCGGTTTCCGGCAAGCTATTGCTACTTGATGAAAGTGACCCGATCATTCTAGCTTGCCGATTGATGATCCCGCTCATGGGACTAGAAATGCCTGGTGGTTCACTTCCATCGCGGTGACACAATGCGAATGAGTGAACAAAAAAAACGGGGAGACCGCTTTTGCGACCTCCCCGTATTGTCATTTGTGCATTCCGTCTTGCTGGGGCTGTCCGCCCGGTCAGACTATCTCATGTACGAAATCTCAAGATTGTCTACGTAGAGGTATCCAGAGATTTCACCCTTGCTACTCGGGGAAACTTCGATCCGCACCTGTGTGTCACCGGAAATATAGTTTGTGGCGTCAAAGGTCTTCGACCCACTTGTTGGCGTTTTCAGAGAGTAGCTGCCTACCGTAGTCCAACTTGAACCGCCGTTGCCTGAAATCTGAACACGAGCTGTTCCCTTTCTCTTCTTCTTGACTACTGAGTAGGTGTACGACAATGTCGCTGATTCCGCACCTGCTAGATAGGCAGCACGCGTCACAGATCTTGTTGTCATGTTTTTGGAGTTGTCGTGACCAGCGCGAAGGCCGCTTGAGGAGATACTCAGTACCCCGCTTCCCGGTCCGTTGGACTCGCCACTTTCTATCCATGTCGAGAACCAGTTCTCTGTACCATCGTCCAGGCTGAGCCCGATAGAGCTGAAGTTGTCTCGGACCGTATACTCCATTGGCTCTGGCTCTGGCTCTGGCGCTACCGGCGACCCACCACCGGATCCACCACTACCAGTGCTACTCGTCACGATCTCGAAGTCATCCAGATAGACGTAGTCGAAATAGTCCAGCTCAGTGAAGTAGGTCAAGAACCTAACTGTTGTGTTCTGAGAAATGTGGCCGCTCATATCAAACGACGCTGACTGGAAAATTGAGTCGGAGGTGCCACCGAGCACGCGGCCAACCTCCTGCCATGAAGCGCCTCCGTCCGTCGATGCTTCGACGGCGAGATAGTTACCGGCGTTCATCGAGCTGCGACGGTAATTGAAGTTAACCGTAGCTGATTCAGCACCGTATAGATCAGCGCTGCGTTCTATTCCTGTCGAGCTCTTCCAAAGAGTCGCCGCACTTGTGCCGAGGCGAATTGAACGAACATTTACGCCCTCAGTATTCATATAGACAGCATAGACGTACCCAGTGTTTACTACGCCGTCATCGTTAATCTCCTGCCAATCGGTCAGCCAGTCGTTAGTACCGTCGCTACCGCTGTACGAATACGAGTTCATCATATCCTGGAACGTAGCGTTGCTTGCATCCGGCCCAACCCAAATCATATTGCTTGTTGTGCCCGATGGAACGTTGAGCGCGAACGGCCTCGAAACTGCGACAAGTGCGTCACGTACTTCGGCGGGCGTGGCTGCTGGATTTTCCGACAGATACAGTGCCGCGGCTCCCGTTACATGGGCTGCAGACATGGACGTTCCGCTCATTTCAACTGGTGAGCCCGCAACCGCTGATTGTGGCTCCAGTGAAACGACGTCTTCTCCCGGTGCAAGTATGTCGATGTGCGGTCCGTGGTTTGAGAAGTACGAAAAAGCACCAGACACGTTGTACGAGCCGACAGTGATGGCGCCGTCCACATGAGCTGGAGTAATGTTTGCAACGTTTGCCCCGTAGTTCCCAGCAGAGACAACACACACAATACCCTGTGCTGTCGCAGCTTCAATGGCAAGGTCCAACGCGGTGTAGTCCGTCGTTCCAATATCTTCGCCGAGGCTGAGGTTAATAACCATAGGCTTGGCAGGGTTGGCGATCTTCTCCGCGATGATGGCTTCTATTGCAGCCACAACGATGGAGACGTCTGCCTTACCGTTGTCGTCTAGCACCTTATAGTTGTGAATCCGAGCGCCCGGCGCAACGCCTACAAGACCGTCTTGGTCATCTCTGGCGCCGATGATACCGGCAACGTGTGTGCCGTGACCGTCGTAGTCCGACGGGTCGGTCAAGTCAAGACGATAGTCCTGATTGCTAACCACGTTCAGGTCTGGATTCGAAACGCCTGTGTCAAGAACGTAGACGTCAATCGGCACTTCACCCCAGCCATTGCCCGCTTCCGTGGCGCTTGTCTTGCCGCCGATCGCGGCAACGCTCCACGGTACCACCTGTGTGCTGGTCGACGCAGCTGATGCGGAACCCGGAGGAAGCGACAACATGAAGTCTGGCTCGAACCACAGCACGTCAGGGTCATTGAGGAGCGACTGAATAAAATCGTCGTAATTACCGGATCCGGTCGTGTCGACGATTGAGATCGCGATGCCGAACAGTGTTTCAATGAAGTCGTAGCGCTCGAGGACTTTGTATCGCTCAAGAACCTTCATCCGCTCGAGGACCTTCTGCTTATCCACGGTTTGATCTGTATATGCAACGATCATTCCCAGCGTAGTTTCTTCACCGTCTTTGCCCATCTGTTTTCGCATAGCGCGCCGGACAAACTTTTGATGGCGGAATTTCCCCTGCGAATCGACTGATTGTTCGATATCGCTTTCCTCGAAAGCAGAGAACGTATCCCCACATCCGGTTAGCCCAAACGCGACAATTGCAAGCGTCAGCGTGAATAAGTGAATAGTCTTCATGTCAATAATTGTTTTGAGGACGATGAAATGCGGTCAGGTCCTTGCCTCAACTACAGTAGTGAGGATCGTGATTTGCACGCC
>CBDTVC010000343.1:0-4427 GCA_965363925.1 uncultured bacterium
TGCGGAGGGTCGCGACGGAGATTCCTGGTGCATCTGACGCATATCGCACCAAAATCGGGCTAACGGAAAATATCAATACTGCAAGCGCAACGAGCGGATAAGCCCTCAGCGGGCGACCAGCTCGATCGGTGCGCAGCGCCCCCACCTATTCTCGAAGTCTATCCATTGACCGTACGAGTTCCGTGTCCTTTCGAATGGAACGGCGCGCAAGGCCAAAGAGGATATAGGCGACGGCGGGAAGAATCATGGCCGAAAGATGATAACTATCGGTCATCCACGACTCAGCACCCGGGCGCGCACCGTAAAGGATCGTGGTAGACACTACAACCATGAGTAGCAGCAGCACAGCGATTTGAGCAAAAAACGACGTCGAACCCTGCCGCTTTCGATTCCGATAACTAAACATCGCCACTAATCCCAGCAACGCTGCAGTCACAGAGAGTGCGAGCCGAATCCACGGAAACCAGTTCTGAGCTGTGGACTCGACCGAAAGGGCTCCTAAGAACAGTGGTGAGGCAACAGCAATGCTGCCAAGCAGCAAATAGACACTTTGTATACGCTGAATCATTCTACGACGCTACTTCATTTTGCTTGAAACACGATCTGCAAGATAGGCTGCAAACTCATTTGTCGAGCTGGAGCCACCAACATCTGCCGTCAATACCTGCGCTTCTTCGTACACCGCAGTCAATTCTGTCTGCAGGACATCAGCCGCCTTCACTTCACCAATGTACCGTAGCATCATTTCGCACGACCGAATTAGTGCCGTTGGATTTGCCTTCTGCTGGCCGGCAATGTCTGGAGCACTTCCATGAACGGCCTCGAAGATTGCATAGTCTTTGCCAAAGTTTGCCCCGGCGACGACACCCAATCCACCCACCAACCCCGCGCACAAATCACTGAGAATATCGCCGAATAGATTTGTCGTCACGATGCAATCGTAGCGATGCGGGTACATGACGAGTTGCATCGCCATGTTGTCGATGATCCGGTCATTCACCTCAATCCCAGGATAGTGTTTTGCCTTTTCCCGACCGATGTCCAGAAACATCGCGCCTGCTTTCTTTAGAATATTTGCCTTGTGGACAAGCGTAATTTTTTTTCGCCCGGTTCGTTGGGCATAGTCAAAGGCAAAGTCGACTATCCGTTGACAACCGACTCGAGTAATGCGGGAAATCGTGTCCGCAATTTCAAGGCGCTCATCATAGTTCTCGATCCCGGAGTACAATCCCTCAGTGTTTTCTCGAAAGATCATCAGGTCAACATCTTCGAACGGCGTCTTGATTCCCGGAAGGCTTAGGCACGGCCTAACATTGGCAAACAGGTCAAGCTTCTGGCGGAGTCCCACGTTCACGCTCTTGAACCCACCGCCCACCGGGGTCGTGACTGGTCCCTTCAAGGCAATCTTGTTTTGACGCACCGATTCAAGGATATGCTCTGGCAATGGATTGCCATACTCTTCCATCGCAGCAAGCCCGATGATCTCTTGCCGATCCCACTCGAACGGGATCCCGGTGGCTTCGATAACTTGTACGGTTGCATCCGTTACTTCCGGCCCAATGCCATCCCCAGGAATAAGAGTTACGCGATAAGCCATAGTAGTGGAACAGAAGAGAGGGTCATTTGAAAATCGTGGAGTGCGGAGTCGTACTCTAAAGATACGGCAACAAAAAAAGCCCTACGACAAGTAGGGCTTTTTTGTTCTAACAACAGTCAAGAGCGCAGATCAAAAGCAGCTACTGAACAAGTCTCTTCGTTGAATAGTTGATCCGAAGTGTTCCACCCTTTCGAAGTTCCTGCTCCACATCCTGGACAATCCCCATTTCGGACGTTTCATCTACACGGAGAGAGACAATCAGCTTGGGTTGCTCGGTGAGTTTTCGGTACATAATTGTACGAATACCGGACACTTCTTGAATCAGGGCGTCGTCAATTTGAACCGCGGTCGGCCCAACTTTGAAATTTTCCAATTTTTCCGGGCCAATCCAGATATAGGAAAGCAGGCGTTTCTGATCAATCTTCGTCAACGCTTCGGCCTTCGGCAGCGTCGTACGAACCTTGACGTCATTCTCCCGAAGCACTGTCGTGACCATGAAAAAGATCAAAAGCATAAAGATGATATCCGGCAGTGAAGCTGTCGGGATATCCGTTTTTGATCTCGATTGCTTTTTAAAGGTTGCCATTATTCAGGCTCTCAGAATTATTTGGTTCGATGCGGGCCGAGAGGCGCATTACTGGGCATCAGGTTCAGCAATCGAGATAGCGGCCGGATACTTTTTGCGAATTGCATTGTCAGCGTTTTCACCGAGTGACCCTACGTACGCCTTGTAATCTGGATAGCCGAGTTTTCTTGCTTCGCCGTCCCAGATCTCAAAGTATGCCATCCAAGTGCGGTCGAGAACCGCTATATAGCTCCTGTACGGCGTTTCCCGTGCATTCTTAATCGAAATCAGCGCTTTGGTTGGGCTATCCGAATAGTTCGGATCCGCACCCTGGTTAAGCACGTGCTTCATTACTTCGGCTTTGACTTGATCGGTGCTCGCTGGCTTGTCTTCCATCAGCAATTGACCGACTTCGTTAACCAAGATTTTGAGCATGTTGCGCTCAAGAACCGGTGGCGGGTCAACGTTCTCATCAAGTGGAGGCGGAAGGACCATACCGATCCCCGTATCGACGTCAATGACTGTCGTAACAAGGAAGAAAATCAGCAGCAAGAAGGCAATGTCCGCCATCGAGGCCGTAGGGATTTCCGACTCGCGCCTTTTCTTTTTCTTTATCTGTGGCATTGGGCAGGATGTTTTATTCAGTTCAAATCACTTCGTGTAAACAATGTGATTTAAGTGAAAAGACCCTTGAAGCTTGACAGCACCATGGCAATCAGTGCGCCTACAAGCGTGATCATGATGGTAACGACACCAGCTCTCGGCCAATCGCCAAGGCCGAAGCCAAGACCAATCAAAAGAAGGAATGGCACCGCAATAGCCGCCATTGTCATGAACTTGATTCTCCCGTGCGAGAGACTTCTGATCCCGAAAACGATCATGACCAGCAAGGTCAATGTGATTACGCCGAGCACGATCGGAATTACAATTTCAATCATTGTTATCGTGTCCGGCTGACCCGCTCAGAGCGGATCAGCCGAGATTGAGTTAGAAATCGGCGAAACTTACTTGGAAGGTGCACGCAGCATTTCCAGCGAGTCAATCAATTCGATCGACGCTTCTTCCATGTCCACAACGATCCGATCAACCTTGGATACGATGTAGTTGTAGAAGAACTGCAGGATAATGGCAGTTACGAGACCGAACACCGTCGTAAGAAGAGCAACCTTGATACCACCGGCAACGAGGCTCGGCGAAATATCACCAGCCACTTCGATGGCATCAAACGCTTCAACCATCCCCCAAACGGTACCGAGGAAGCCGAACATCGGAGCCAACGAAATAAAGAGCGACAACCAGATGAGTCCGCGCTCCAGGAAGCTCATTTCGATCGAACCATACGCGACAACTGCCTTTTCGACAGCTTCCGTGCCTTCGTCGTGACGAAGCAGACCCGCTTGGAACACAGAGGCAACAGGCCCACGTGTGTTTGCACAGACTTCCTCTGCAGCGGAGATACCGCCGTCTTCGAGAGCCTGCTTAACCTTCACGAGGAACTTCCGAGTATTGATGTCCGCACGATTAAGCGTGATGATTCGTTCAAACGCAATTGCGAGACCGACAATGAGCGTGACGAGGATCGGCCACATGAAGCCGCCGTCATTCCCCTCGTTGAACTTTTCTACCAAGACGTTAATAAGTCCGCCAGTCGCTTCCTGCGGTAGAAACATGAGCAAGCTATACAGCCCCATGGATGATACCTCTCCAGAGTAGAACAAAGAATTTGGGATCGAGCAGTACGACTTTCGTCGCAATCTGACACCATTAAAAATCACAAATCGGTCAACCTTCTCAAACGGTGTTTATTTGATGTTTCAAATACACCTTCAGCCGATTGTGGCCCGAATAATATCCATTCTCTTTCGGTTTGTCAACGAGAGCACCATGTATGGCACGGAACCACGAGATATCGACTCACGAAGCGGACTCAAGTTGCCCTGCACCGCAGTAGATCGGAAAACCTTAAAAAAGAACGGGACCCGCCGTAAGCACGACGAGTCCCGGTAAAACTAGGGAATATCAGACCGAAAAACCGCCTAGTTCATCGCAGCGACATTAGACGCCTCATTCCACAATCCATTGGCGGTTTGGACGACCGAATCAAGCTCGTCGTAAATCGGATACCAGTAGCTGCGGTCGTAGATCCGCGTGGCAATTCGACCCTTCAAAAGGGTCCGCAGCAAATCCGAATCAGCCGCCAGATCACCGGTTGTGAATTTAAGCCCCTCAGCCGGCCTGACTGTTGTAGCCGCTCCCGACGAAAAG
>CBDTVC010000344.1:0-4426 GCA_965363925.1 uncultured bacterium
TTGATAGGCTCGGTAAGACACTGCGAAAGGCGTCGGTCATCTCAACCTCCGCGTTCTGCGTTAGAACGATGCAAATCTTCGGTAAAGTCTATGTGTCCAGCACTTTAGCCATCCGATAGAATTTCAACTTCGGAATGTTTAGTCGCTTTGGCCACTGCGACTCGACGCGCATCCCGCGCCTCTCGTAAAGAGAACGGGCACCTGTATTGTTGGCTGAAACGTCCAGTGCAATTCGGGCACAACCACTCGTAACAGCCCTCTTCTCCATTGCGTCCATCAAGGACGAGCCGATTCCTAGTCCTCGAAGTTCTGCGTTTGTGGCGAGAGATAACACATAGAAATCACCGTCGGCGATCGAGTTGAGAATTCTCATCATTGGTGCAAAAAGTGTCTTGACCGCCATCATGCGCAATGCCACTAGTCCAGCTGCTTGTTTCAGTGGTTGATCTGTAAAACTGCGGCGTTGCTTAGCAGTAAAGCCTGAGGCCATGCCAACGATGTGATTGTCTTTTTCGGCAAAAAGTGCATTCTCGTGAGAGTAGTTGTGTTGAGTCTGGATATAGGCCCTACCGATGATATCCGCAGCTCTTTGGCCTAACAACAACTGAAAAAACCCCTCCGCAGCGATGTCGAGATAACGTGCAAACGTAACGCCTTCTTCAAAGGTCGGTTTGGCATTTCGGATTACGATTGTAGGTTTGTCCATAGCGATAAGAGCAGTTGATGAGCCTGCCAGAAAGTCTTCGGTCGGAACCAGACTGCACACCAAGCGACTCAAAGTGTTACGGTGCGAGGCTATCTGACAACAACCAGCTTCCGGTTAAGCGCAAAGGTTTCTCCCGTTACGCGAAGTGCGTAAAGTCCCACGGATAAAGACCTGACGTCAAGTCTAATGGAGATTGATTGATTGGCCTCAGCGCCTCCAGTGTACACTACGAGGTGTCGTCGTCCCAACAGATCATAGAGTGCCACCGTGACGTTCTGCGATTCGGCAACCATAAGATTAGTATTAGCGTAACCCGACGCCGGGTTGGGCCAGGGCTCGGCGAGCATTGCAGCCGAGTCAATCAAGCCAATCAGTAAGCTGATTTCGACGCCTATCGAGATTGTGCCGTCGTGATTCTGGACGACGACACGGTAAAGGTGCTCGCCCGGACGCGCCGATACGATAGTAAAGGAGTACTCCTGTAGGTCCATGGATACATGGATTCGGCCAACTGTGACCCAATCGCCGGCGGATGATGTCTCAACAACGAACATCTCTGCGCCAGTGAGGTCCCGGACGCACCAGTAGAGAGTCACGTTGGATCCGTCCACGACTGACCAGGCATCGACAAACTCAACGGCGAGTTCGCGCTCTGTTTCGTAAGGCCCACGGTCAACGGTCGGCTCTTGCTGCTCGAAGGCAACGATTCGAGGATTGCTGTCGAGATCGATCGGCAGAATCTCGGTGATGTCTCCGTCGCCGTCTGCGTCGAGATTGTCTACCGGCACATACGCATTGTAGCCGGTGTCAATGAGCGGAGAGTCGTGCGACAGGCGGAGGTTGTCGTCATCCGAACCGATAACATCGTCCGAGCCGTCGGGATCGATGAAGAGTGGATCGAGCTGATTGTTGCCACCCTGGTCAACAAAACCAGCCGGAAGTGCAGATCCCGCGACAGTGCTGTGACCGATCTTCGCAACCGCTTCAGCAGAGACAAACGCTTCGTTCGAAGTCGCATCCGCCCCTTCATTTCCCCAGAGAATCGAATTGTAGATGCTCAGCGTGTCGGCAATGGACAATGCCCCGCCTCGATTGGCGACGTTTCCGAAGAACGAGGAGTTGACAACCTTGCATTCGCCGTCGGAACACCACATTGCGCCGCCATCCTCGGCAGCTACATTACCAGTCAGAGAGGCGTTGATAAGCGAAAGAGAGGAACTATTGCGAATCACAATGGCACCGCCTGAACGCGCTTCGTTGCCGGCAAAGGTCACTCCAACCAGCTGCGCGGAATCGGCGTCCAGGAGTAGTCCGCCTCCATCAACCGTCGAATGGTTGCCAACAATCTGGGCATCTACCATCGAGAGATGTCCATTGTCGACGAACACGCCCCCTCCGAATTCGGCCACGTTTTCGCGGATACCTACATCGCGAAAATCCGTCGACTCGCCCGAATGGATGTATACTCCGCCGCCTTCCTCAGCAGCGTTTCGGGAAATCTCCAGCTGCCGCAGTTCGCCAGCTCCCATATAGACAGCACCGCCATATCGGCCTGCCTCGTTTTCGACAAAAATGCCATGGGAGAGCTTACAATGACTCGGAATCGGATCTAAAGTTATCGAGTACCCAGTCGAAAGACATGCCAATCCGCCGCCAGATACGGCCGCAGAATCACGTTTGAAGGCGACGTTATCCAGATTAATGGTTGCACCACTGGCGGCAATACCTCCTCCAGACCCGGCCGAATTGTCCTGGGAAACTATATTTGAACCCGAAAAACTCCCTTCGCGCAAGAAAAGGCCGCCACCCAAAGATTTGTCTCTATTCGGATCGTCAGGATTCCCCGCAGTGTTTCCAGTGAACGAAATGCCATCAAAGGTCGGATGCCCACCATAGGAATACATCCCTCCGCCAGCTAGGTCTGCGTGATTGCCGGAGAAAATAACTCCTTCCAGTCGGGGTGAGCCGGATGTATAGAGTCCGCCACCAACGCACAAGTACCCGAAGGCCAGCGGGGCGTCGCAATACGCGGCGTTCCCAACAAACTCAACACCTTGGAGTGTTCCTTCCTTCATGCTGAGCCCGCCACCGGCAGTACTGAAGATCGGACCGGTTCGGTTGTTGATGAAATCTGAGTCGACGACAAAAATCCTGACATCGCCCCCGGCATGTAATCCTCCTGCTCCCGAAAAGTCGCATGAGTTTCCTCGAAAGGTACTCGACTCGACCTCCAGATATCTGTCGCCAAGTACCATAAACCCTCCACCACCAAAACCCGCGTGATTGTTCTCTACGACGGAGTGACGCATAAACACGGAGGATCCACCGACGTCAGACACCATCATGATTCCGCCGCCGTTTCCGCCCGCTCGATTGTTTGATATCATCACATTGACAAATTCGGACGCACCGTCCGAATGGATTCCACCACCATGGCCGCCCCAGAAATCGACAACGTTTTCTGTAATCGTCAGATTCCGCAGAACAGGTGAAGAGCTGCCTGATAGAAATATGCCTCCACCGCCTGGCTCGACATTGTCGTTCCATGCATCGCGGATGATGAATCCGTCGATGACGGTTGCACTACTGATCCCGAACCCGGAAATGACCCGACGTGAATTGTCCGTCACCGAATCGGGATGTGCGATGTTGCCGGAAAGCGTACCGCGATTGATTTCTACATTCCGCTCATCAACCGACGTCTCCCATCCTGCAAATCCACCGTAGAGGCTGACGCTGTCTTTCAGGACAAATGACATGGAGCGGTCGCCGGAATTGATACCGCCAAGTTCGTCTGGCCGGTACGTTCCGACGGCGACCCAGATATTGTTGACACCCGAAGTCGACGCAGTTAGCGCATCTTGAAGGGTAACAAATGCGTCAGACCACGATGAACCGTCGGCAGCGCCCGTCGCGTCTGGTTTGACGTAAATTACGTCTTGTGCGGTAACGTCTTGTGCGATGACGTCCTGTGCGATGACGTCCTGTGCAATGACATACTGCGACAGAGGACAAACAACGATGAGAAGCGCAACAAGTATCGATCCCGTTCTCGAACCTGCCGTAATTGTAAACCGAGGTTTTTGCACTACGCCACCCCAAAGACCCGCACGTAAGATAATGTCAACCCATTATTTGAAGGTACGGGCGGCAGTCCGTACGGACTGTCAGATTGAGGAACTGGATCATGTGGAACGAAGTCGCCAAGCGATGCCGGGTGGACTTGACTGAATCGCCGCCCTACTATATTGGTAACGTGCGACCGTTGTCCGGTGCGAGCTTCGGGTAGGATACATCTTCCATGGAAACGCCCCAATTGATCGATTTCACATTGCCCAACAGATCAAATCGAGGATAAACCTGAACATCAAAACCGGTGATCGGCGCTCCTGTGTAGGTGAGCATTCGTTGCCGAAAATCAGCATGAACCCGACAGACACGAGCCGCCTGCCTGTTTTTAGTCGGGTTCGTTTTCGAGCTGTACGTCGAGTCCCACGACCTCAGGAATACCTGTTGAGTGCTCGACGGATGCTACGTGATCCGCCAACGCTCGACCGGCTTGGTCACGGGCAAGGTGGACTGCACTGGCACCCGCGGCCATCAGTTCGGCTCGCTCGACTGTATCTGCTGTCAGCGCGGAGATCGTCCCGGTGTAGCCGGCGTCGCGAAGGGCACGCGTGACCTCGATCTTAGATCTCGTTCCAGGGACTCCCAGCACGA
>CBDTVC010000345.1:0-4411 GCA_965363925.1 uncultured bacterium
TCGGACGCTCGACTGGTTCTTGCGACTCACCCGGTTCGGAGCAGCCAAGAACCAGCATGGCAAGTAGGTATACTGCGGTCCTTGTCATATGTATGTGGTTTGGTGCAAGAACGCTGCGTACTGCCTCTCGCCGGAGATTAATTCACTTTTTCGGACGTAAAGCCGGACTATCGCTAACTCAACACGGGGGCGAGTCCTTTCTTTCCTTAAACAGCTCCTTTTCGGCGACGTTGTATGTCAAGTTCAGGAATTTGAGATCGACTGCTGCCTTTAATTCAACAGAAACGTAGCCGCGTTTACAGACTGGTCCCCACGACAGGTTGCTGCCAACGACGAAACCGACGAGAAAACTCGGGATGATCGGAACAGCAAAAATTTCAACAGTCAATCGGGGGAAGGCAATCCCGAGGTTGGCGTCAACCAGGTTGCCGATTGACGATCCAGCGTCCGTATTCGTTGCCCCTAAGAGGTGATCGATGGTTTCCTGTTTGAGCTCAAACTCCGTCCCGTCATATTCGACCCCAGTCGTTCCGCTATAGCTAAGTTTTGTGGTTGCGGTCGCGGAGGCTTCGTTTTTCACGCTCATGTTAAGTACTACCTGAACCTTCACGTTTAGTGTAATCGGTACCGGGCCCACGAGGAATTTTATTGGTAGCACAACTTCGGGCACCTTCCAGTTGACAGCATCGATGCCAGAACCGGCCGCTGCGAGTGACATCTCCATATCGATGCGGACGTTCTTGTTCTCAAGACTCATCGACTCAGTCTCGGAATTATTGAACTGAAACGAACCTGACGACTCGAAGTCCTTTAAAAGCGCCTTCCCGATAAATGTCGCGCTGAGTTTGTTGTCTATTGTTTTTGTGACCTGAATGGTCATCTTGCTTCGAACGGTGTCAGATGGCGCTCTGTCGATGCGAATCTTGAATTCATATGGATCGACCTTGAATTCAAACATAAGTGAATCAGCTCGCTCGCTTACACGAGCAGCCTTGCCAGAAACGGTGGCTTTTCTCATTGTCGATTCATCGAACTGAGCCGCGTGGTTCCAGGAGATAGTCCCGGCTTGCACGACATCCGTGATCGGTGCGAATTCGGTTTCAATCTGCGTCGTAGTACCACTTGTAGAGACGCTCGTTATTCGACGTAATGCAAGACCTTCGATCAGAATTGGTTTTCCCTGCTCCAGCGTAATACCGGCGTCGTTCAGGATTGTCGAGTCGAACGTATAACGCTGGTTGACTGTGTCGGCCTCAACTAACGCCGCCCGCGCGGGGCCAGTCAAAATAATCGCGTCAGGATCATACGTGACGTCGTAAATCTCTTCGTCGGCAACCACAGTGGCGAACACTGCGTCCAGTGGTACCACCAGCGACGACAGGTTTGCGCTAGTGTCGAAGTCTTGTGCGACGGTTGTATACGCAGGATGCGAAAAGACAACAGTGATTCCACGTTGTTTGACTTTTGCTAGACCGCCGGATGAGTTTGATTGCGCAGCAGTCGGAGAGCTAACTCTGCTGACGAGACTGAAACTAATCGGTGGCCCGTCGAGCTTTACCACTTGCGTAGACTTGCTGGTGGCCCCATCCTCAAATCGAAGTCGAACTAGATACACTCCGCTTGCTCCAAGTTGAGGCGAGGATAATTTCCGGCCGAGCATATCGAACAACTCAAGTTCTGGAAGTTTCGCAGCTGGTAGTCGGGACGTGTAGTTGATCGTTACGATCCCACCCGAGGTTGGATTGGGATACGCTTCTTCGATCTCGTACTCAACTGGTGTGATTTCCTCTATGCTGGTCGCGACCGTGAAAGCCGACGTGAATTGACCAAGTGAATCGGTATGAACGGCCCCAAGCGTGTCTCCCGACGCCGAGTTTACGATATCGACTCGAATATTCGGGAGTAGGAGGCGCGAATCACTGTCCAGAACTTTGCCGCTGACGGTTACGTCGACTTGTTGTGCTTCAGACAAAGAGGGCGATATGAGAAGCGTGATTATAGATAAGACGAGAAGGAACGAACGCATGGCAAGCTCTTGGTAGACTATTGTTCTGAACAACGAGGTCTCATCGAATGCAATCGCCCCGCATATATTTCTATGCTGTAAAGTATGTCTATTCAGGTCACCTTTGGCAGTTGTTCTCCGAATAACGGCCTACTTGACGAACACAACTTTTGTAACGGTCGAAAATTTCGCTCCCTCGATCGCAATGTGAGTTGGCCACTGGCACGGCCAAGACCGTCCATCGTGATTGTGTGAGCTTCGTTAACGTTCGATCCGAACGGCACTCGAGTGAACGGCATCTCGCATTTCGGAGCCGTTCAGCTTAGCGAAGGCCAGAAACGCCCCAATCGCTTCCCGCACAACTCTATAATTGTCCCTTTTGTCGCATGGCTGTCCCGAATGTCGAGAAGGCCGTAACAAACACTGAGCAAACTGTTACCTATAGAAGTAGACTTTATTACATAAGACGACGAACAATAATTCCATGGGAACAGTATTCCAAGAAGAACGCAGCAAAGCGCGACAAGACGCTGCTCTCGATATTATTAGAATTGTCCTGGGAATTGCCCTGCTGATACGCGGGGTTACTTGGGCGTTCGACTCTTCACTTGTGTCTACACTGGTTTCGGAACGTGATGCTGGAATGCTTGGATCGGGCATCTTCATTCACTTCGCGATATTTGCGCACGTCGTCGGCGGTTTGATGCTGACGATTGGTTGGCAGTCGAGGGCTGCAGCAATCGTTCAGGTTCCCGTCCTTCTCGGAGCATTCTCGATTGCCTTGCGCAATGGCCAGTTATTTTCTGAAACCCAGTCGATCGAATTGACGGCTCTGGTGTTCGTGGTGCTTCTCTCGGTATCGATTTTTGGTTCTGGCGTGTTTTCGCTCGACCATTATTTGTACCGACGAACCGTTGCCGCACGAGCGAAGGCACGCGTAGCAATTCCAGTCATCGTATACGCGTTCGCGCTACTCGGATTTGTTGCAGGTATCATGATGATGGGTGGGCGAATACTATTTCAGACGCTTACTGTCACGGAGGCAATCGGCTTTATTGCGGGCACAATGACCCTGGCGACAATCTTCCTATTGTTCTACGGATTCGGACGGTCGAAAGCGCAGAAGAAGGCCTGATTGTGCCGCGCTTTCTTCCTCAATCCGATTTGTCCCCGTTCGACTAGAAAACATGATTACTATGCAAGCTTTGGAATTCACAAATTCGATCTCTGATATACGACGGTTGCAATGGCAACACAATTCGGCCGGCTATGAGTTGATCAGGGTATTTCTAGGTGTGGCGCTCCTCGTGCGCGGAATCTGGTTCCTGGTAAACCCACAAGCTATTGGTCAAATTGCCGGAGTCGAGGTTGCCGCTTGGGCTGGTTCCATTGCGGCTATCGCTCACATTGCAGGCGGGCTACTATTGACAGTAGGCTTGCTCACGCGGATTGGCGCTTTGGTGCAGATACCGATCCTGCTGCAGGCCGTTTTTGTTGTTCACGGCAGCAACGGATTGTCTTCTCCGACTCAGTCTCTGGAATTGTCCAGCCTCGTGTTGGTCCTCTTACTCGTGGTGCTGGTGTTTGGAGCAGGAAGATTTTCGGTAGACTATTGGTTAGCCCACCGCGGCGACGGTTGAGGCGTGCGTCTCGAGGCTTGCTCCCTAGACTAGTGCGTCGATTTGGGGTCGGACACGATTAGGGTCGCGGCGGCTGTTTACGAAGAATCGCATACGCTCATCTAGAAGAGTGCCAGCATTTTCGTTGGCGTCGACTGATGGATCGCGAATCCCAAGAGTATGCATCGGGTGCAAAAATGGTCACAAAGTGGTAATTCGTGTCATTTCCTGACAACTACCCCAAACGACAAAATCCTCCTCAAAACGCCGCCAGGTTTTTCGATCACTTCGACGTTTCGTATTAGTCGACGAACCGCATTAGCATTTCAACCCGCGGGTGGTTCGGTCCCTCGATCGTCACGGCTTCAGTTCGGCTTCGTCGAGTCCGCCGACAAGGAGCGTAGACAATCCTTCAAATTCATGTATCGCGGATCATCTTTGCTATCGTGCTCGAAGTAGGAGTAGAACAGGTACGCTCGGTGCTGGGTCACGGCGTAAAGTTGGCGAGCACTGGGAGTCGTACTTGGCGCGCTCATCTCATGTGGAATCGGCCGCGGCCTGCATCGACGCGGCTCAATCACACAGAGATTGAGGTCGACCGGATTACGAGGAGCTAGGACGACGGCGACGTCCCCCTAGCTTGCATAACCGGTGACTTGTGGTATACTGCTTTCTGCGGGTCTTCTGTTTCAGTTGTGCGACCCTCCATCGCACCTCACATGAGACCGTGCTTACTTCTCGGGTAGGATGCGCCCTCTGCGCGCCCACAGTACATATCAGGAATCTC
>CBDTVC010000346.1:0-4409 GCA_965363925.1 uncultured bacterium
TGCGCGTATTGGGAATTGTGCAAGCAAAAACCGGAAAGCTAGATCATTCCAAGGCAACACTGGAGGAAGCACTTGTGATGTTCACTGATCTTGTCGGAGATTCTACACGACAAACCGCGTCTACGCGGATTGCACTTGCGACAACCATGAATCTCTCTGGTCGTTACGACACAGCACTTTCGACGTTCACGCGTGCGGCAGAAACTATTCAACGTAAACTTGGCCCTGAGCACCCAATGATTGTTGAAGCCTGGACCGGGATGGCAGAATCTCTTCGGCTTGAAGGTCAGTTGGTGCGGGCTGACTCAATCGCAAACCTAGCTGTAATCCTTGCTACTAAAATATCCCCGAGAAATCCGCGAACAGCATCTGCAAAATATGTGCATGGATCCATTGCTATGGAAGCGGGAGACACCGACAAGGCACGAGTGCTCATTCTTGAAGCTCATGAGCTGCTCGTGTCAATCCTTCCTGCCGAACACACGGATTTGTTAGTGACAGATAGATTGTTGGAACGACTAGGCTCGTGACTGACACTGTGGCTCCAGTTTTAAATCTTGTCGCCAACCCGGAACAGACCCAAGTCAACGTAATCCGCTTCGGAATTCTTCCGGAACGGATCGAACGATTTGCCTTTCACGCGCAATGCCCGCAACGAGTTTGTATTTTCGGACAGAACTTCTAACCAACACTAATTGACGTGGAAGCATTAACCGACCCCGAAGCACTTATTGCTCTGGCAACGCTTACGGCACTGGAGATCGTGCTGGGTATCGACAACATCATTTTCATCTCGATTCTGGCCGGCAAATTGCCAGAACATCAGCAGGCGAGAGCGAGATCGCTCGGTCTCGGCCTGGCGTTGTTTGGACGAGTTGCGTTGCTGCTTTCGCTGACCTGGATCATGAAGTTGACTGCTCCGTTGCTTACGGTTATCGGGTACGATTTGTCGGGGCGGGATCTAATATTGGTACTCGGCGGACTGTTCCTTATCACCAAAGCGACGCGTGAGGTGCACGATAAGCTGGAGGGTGAAGAAGGACATCACGGCACTTCCGCCAAAGCGACCTTCGGAAGCGTGATTTTTCAAATCCTGATTCTCGACCTCGTGTTCTCCCTCGATTCAGTCATTACGGCGGTTGGAATGGCTGACCAGTTGTGGGTCATGATCACAGCGGTTGTGATCGCGATTGTAATCATGATGATTAGCGCCGGAGCCGTTTCATCGTTCATCGAAAAACATCCGACCGTAAAGATCCTCGCCCTGTCTTTCCTGATGATGGTTGGCGTCGCATTGATTGCCGAAGGCCTGGAGTTCCATATTCCGCGCGGATACATCTACTTCGCGATGGCCTTCTCGGTATTTGTTGAGATGATCAACCTGCGAATTCGGACCTCGCCGAACAAAGTTGTTTTGCGGAATCCGCTGCCGCCCGGTCTGAACAAGTAGGCGTGTCAACGCCCACTTCATTTTTGATAGGAATTGAAAATGCGATCAACACTTTTTGGTCATGCCGTTCTTTTGCTAGCATTGATCGCGTTCTCCGGGTGCAAGCGGGAACAGGTCAGGACGGAGATGACAGCACCATCAACAGCGGTGCGGTCTGACAATCCGTTCGAAGATGAAATCCGGGCGTTTGAAGCGGCAGATCTTCAGAAGCATCCGCCAGAAAATGCAATTCTATTCGTTGGCAGCTCCAGCATCCGCTTATGGAACTCGCTAGCAGATGACATGGCGCCGATCCCGATTGTTCGCCGCGGATTTGGCGGTGCATCGCTTGGCGATTGTATCCACTACGTGGATCGGGTCGTGACAAACTATGCGCCCAAGGCTGTCTTTGTCTTCTGTGGAACGAATGACATTGTTGGTGAAACTCCGAAGTCTGCGGCTGAGGTTTTGGAACTGTACAAGGAATTCGTCGGGAGAATTTGGGCAGATCAGGCTGGCACTCCGATCTACTTCATTTCGATCAGTCCGACAAAATCCCGTTGGGAGCATGTCTCGATTGTTCGTGACGCAAATGCCCTAGTCAAGAACTACTCGGATGGTGTGGAAGGGCTTCACTATATCGACACTGCATCTGGGTTGTTGAACGCCAGTGGGGAGCCTCGGGACGAACTGTTCAGGGAAGACCAGCTCCACTTGACGGAAGAGGGCTATGCTGTTTGGACGGGCGTGATGCGGCCAATTGTCGAGCAGGCGTTTATCGCGGATGGATCACCGGTCGATTAGTTGCTAATTCGCGACCCACTGAATTAAGGCTGAGAAAAGGGTATCGTCCTGATGCACCCACCCTGGGCTCTCTGCGCATACGTTTCTCAATTAGGAAGTCGTCAATGAATACGAAGCAGTTAATTCTGGCCTTCACCGTTGCACTGGGGTTTATGGGTTTGGCTGGCGCGGGTTTTGGCTGTGGCTCGGGCGAGTCATTCGACAACCGGCCGAACATCGTCTTCATCTTCACCGATGACCATGCCGTCCAGGCGATTGGAGCGTACGGCGGAATTCTCGAATCGCTTAATCCGACTCCAAATATTGACAAGCTTGCCTCGGATGGGATGTTGTTCCGACGTGCCTTTGTCACCAACTCAATCTGTGCGCCAAGTCGAGCCGTGATTCTATCGGGCATGCACAGCCATATGAATGGAGTGTTGACGAACACTGAGCGATTTGACTCAACGCTTACCACGTTTCCCAATCTGTTGAGAGAATCGGGATACGAGACAGCGTTGGTCGGCAAGTGGCACCTGAAGGCGGATCCGACCGGTTTTGACCATTGGGAAATTGTACCGGGGCAAGGCAAGTACTACAACCCTGAATTTATCTCTGCAGGTGGTCGGTATCAGGAGGTTGGCTACATCACGAACCTCATCACAGACAAGGCGCTCGGATGGCTGAACCGGCGTAACGCTCGTAAGCCGTTCCTATTAATGCTTCAGCACAAAGCACCGCACCGCGAGTGGTCCCCCGGTCCAGCTCATCTGAAGACGTATGCTGACGTTGAAATTCCCGAACCTTCTACACTCTTTGATGACTACACGGGACGCATAGGCGCTGTTGCAAACCAGGAGATGGAGATTGATCGGCACATGACCCTCTTCTACGACCTCAAGGTCCGGCAGGATGCGGACACAACGGGACGACTGTACAATGCGGGAGAGGCTAACTATCAGCGCATGAACGAAGAGCAGCGGCGCAACTGGGACGCGGCGTATGGCGACGAAAACCGGGCCTTCGTTGCCGAGCGCCTTAGCGGCAAAGACCTCGTTCGGTGGAAGTATCAGCGGTATGTAAAAGACTATCTGCGGACGATTGCTTCGGTTGACGACAATATCGGTCGCGTGTTAACCTATTTGGATGAATCTGGTCTGAGCGATAATACCGTTGTTGTGTATAGTTCAGACCAGGGATTCTATCTCGGCGAACACGGTTGGTTTGACAAACGCTGGATGTACGAAGAGTCAATGAGGACCCCGCTGATTGTTCGCTGGCCGGGCAAGGTCGCACCTGGATCTTCAAACGATAATTTGGTGCAGAACCTCGACTACGCGCAGACATTTCTTGACTTGGCGGATGTGGAGGCACCGGTGGCGATGCAGGGGCGTAGTATTGTGCCGTTGTTGACAAATGATTCTTCTTTCGCAGCGTCAGGCAGGTGGCGTGAAGCGTTGTACTATCAGTACTACGAATCGCCGAGTGAGCACGTAGTGCCAGCCCACTACGGCGTGCGGACGGATCGCTTCAAGCTGATTCGATATCAGGAGCTGGATGAGTGGGAGTTGTTCGATCTGGAAGCGGATCCGCAGGAGCTATCGAGTGTTGCGGCGGATCCTGGCTATCGTTCGATTCGAGACTCGCTGGAATCCCGGCTTGCAGATTTACGTGTTGAGTATGGATTGCCAGCCACCGAATAGTCAACGTTCGAGCTTAATCCTCCGTCTGAAATCGCCGATCACGACAGGACTATTGTCTGATATTTTGATCGATCATTGTGCCTTCGGTGCCTATTTTTCCGCGGTTTTCCCACTGGCTTACATTGGCATGGGTCCGTCGTACCGTCCCATTCCGTCGTGAACATCGCGCCAGCTCGCAAGGCATGGTCAATCATAAAAGCCAATGCAAGTTTGCCTTTGGTGCGATCGGACTGTATTCGCTAGCTTGTCAGCGGGGAGGAGGAACTGGGTGGACCCCTGGGATCGGATCGTTTTTGGCTCCCGCCTCGCGACTGTTTGCGAGCGTTACGGTGGCTTTCCTCGCAACATGTTTCTCGCTGATTGCGGCTTCTGCACAGGCTCCGCAACAATCCCTGTTTCCCGGTGTCACGGGACAAGCCCTCGTTGACTCGTTGGTCGCGAACTATACCCCGGATCAGACGCTTGGCTACGGGCCGGCTCGAGATTCGTTGTAT
>CBDTVC010000347.1:0-4402 GCA_965363925.1 uncultured bacterium
GGTGCTGCCTTCTTCTTCGACGGGTCTTCCGTCTTAGAGATCATGCCACCGGATGAACGAAGCGAAGAATTTTTTGGTGGCGGATTGGCGATTAATGGCGACATCGCGCTAATCGGTTCACCAGGCGCCGACTACGAAGAAGGCATAACAAATCTGTATGAGTATTCGCAAATGCGCGGCGACTCGAACACAGGATGGCAGCAGGTCAAGATGTTGGCAAATGACATCATCTTCCTTGAGTCGGTTTACGACGAACAGGTGAACTGTGAAGAAGGCGAGGCAGAAGGATTTGCGTGCAGCAATGTTGACCTCGTATCGTTCATGTCGTCACGCGAGCTAACGTCCCACCGCGGCGTCAAGATGACGGATATATGGGGATGGGAAGATCCAGAAACCGGTAAAGAATGGGTGTTACTTGGCCGCACAGATGGGACGGCGTTTATCGATATCAGCAACCCGAATCGACCGGTTTACGTTGGCCAGATCTATCGCACGGAAGGCTCTCCTGGCAGTGCATGGCGCGACGTAAAAGTATACAAGAATCACGCGTACATCGTCGCGGACGGCGCTGACCAGCACGGCGTACAGATTTTCGACCTAACACAACTTCGAGATGTTAAGCCCGCTGAAATGCCGATGACGTTTGAAGAGACGGCTCATTACGCAGGCACGGCTAGCACGCACAACATCGTAATAAATGAAGAAACCGGATTTGCGTATGCAGTTGGAAACCGGTCGGGTGGTGAAAACATGTGCGGCGGACAACTTCACATTTTTGACATTCGCGAGCCCGCTAACCCCAAATTTGCTGGTTGCTTTTCGGAAGGTAAGAGTGGAACGCACGACGCGCAGTGCGTCATCTACCGTGGGTCGGATGCCGAGCATGCGGGGAGCGAAATCTGCTTTGCTTCGAACGGTTCGTCATTCGTGATTGCGGATGTCACGAACAAGGACAGCACGGTCACGGTGGCAAATACTTCGTATCCGAACCAGGCGTACACGCATCAGGGTTGGTTGACCGAGGATCACAACTTCTTCTACATGAACGATGAGCTTGACGAAATGAACGGCTCCGTTGATCGGACGCGGACGTTGATTTGGGACGTGTCAGATCTTGACGATCCTCTACTTGTAAAAGAGTTCTTCCTCGACTCCGGCGCCAGCGATCACAACCTGTATGTGCGCGATCACTTTATGTATCAGTCGAATTACCAGGCGGGGCTTCGGATTCTGGACATTTCCGACCCAGTTAATCCGGTTGAAGTGGGTAATTTTGACACGACGCCGTTTGCCGGAGATGACGCCGGCTTTGGCGGATCATGGAGCAACTATCCGTACTTCAAGAGTGGTGTGATCGCGGTGAGCAGCCGTGGCGAAGGGCTGTTTATTCTCAAGAAGCGCGACACGGAATTGTAAGCTGCTGTTTTACTGCAGGGTAGAGTTGATTGAATAACCCGCCGGACATCAACACTGGACAATATCCGTCTCGACGAAACAGTTTGTACCACGGCAAACCGCCTGTTCGGCGGATCAACGGACGCTCCGTACAAAAGTCTCTTCCGGCGTGGTAACACAGGCAGTTCAATCAGCACAATTTAGGAAGCCTTTACTGACCCACGTGTACCGGAGAAATCACCCGGCCAGCAGCTGGGCTCGTGCCGTTGCAGTAGCGTTTCTTTGTTGGTTGTCGGTTACTACCGCGACGGCGCAAGTACGCATATCAGGTACGATCACCTCAGCCGATATAGGGGTCGGGCTTGCGGCAACACACGTCCGTATTGCCGGCACGTCGACCGGAGCGATTTCGAATCAGCAAGGTCAGTTCGTCATTGTCGTGCCCCAGTTGCCGGTGACAATTGAGTTTCGGTACATCGGATATCAAACTCAACTCATTACGTTTGGGCCTAACTCCTCGCGAAACGTCTCAGTTGTCCTTGAACCAGCAGTGGTTGTACTCGAAGAGATTGTTGTTTCGGGTGTTGATCGGGCTGAACGGATCATGCGAGAAGTCGTCCGGCGAAAGCGGATTCTCCACGATACGCTATCTGCCTCGAAAGCGACGGCGTACTCTCGCATCACCCTTAGCACCTCAGGACAACTTCAGCTCATACGCGAATCTGTTTGGGATGAGTTCTATAGTGCCCGTCGCGGGCGCCGGAACGTCATCCGCAGCTTCCGGGAGACGAGTGAATTGTACAAAGCGTTCGATATTGTTCCAGCTCGAACTCTGCTCAACTTCTACGATGACACGATCGAGATAAACGGTCTTTCATTTGTCGGGCCCACGCATCCAAATGGTGAACAGACCTACGAATTCTCATTGGGCGGAACAAGGATGATCGATTCGCTGCGTGCGTTTGAGATTTTCGTGGCTCCCAAGAGTGCAATCAAGCCGTCGTTCATTGGCACGATAACCGTTGTTGATTCCATTTTCACGCTCGCTGAAATTGATCTACGCCCAGCTCGCCACGTGGAATTCCAAAACGGATTTGATAATTGGGCAGTGGCGTACAACCAACATTTCGCTGCGATTGAAGGAGACGTTTGGTTTCCGATCGATCTGAGTGCTGAGGGACGCATCTCCAGGACTACTCGTGGGGAAGAATACCTGTCGGCCCGTTTCGAGCAATACGCCCGCATTGGCGAGTACGAACTTAATACGATACTTCCTGACGATCCGTTTCGAGATGAGAGCGTGATCCAGATCGACTCCGTTGCTGTTTTCCAGGACTATCTCTTCATGCGCGGCTATAACATTATTCCAATGACGCCACGGGAAGAGGATGCGTTCTACAAGCTGCGGAATGATCCAAACCGACTCACTTCAGTTTTTCGAGAGCGGCGGCAGTTTGATGTGTTGGGACATATCCGGCCCCGCACCTACCGGCGCGATGGTCCACAATTTGTCTTCCCCACGATCCGCGGTTACGTCCCGTCTTTCCGGTACAATCGCGTGGATGGGTTTGTCAGCGGAATTGGGCAAGGGGGATCGCTAACTGATCGCACGAGACTGGCGTATGGCGTTGCGCAGTCAACTGGTGCTGGCGGCATCCGCTACAATCTGGAAGTGGAGCAAGGAATCGGCGAATTGAAAAACGGCGGATCGACAACCAGTATTGGATTTCGAGTTAATCGCGATACAGAGGCGATCGTAGCCAGTCCGATCTATTCTACAGAGATCGCTTCCCTGCCATCCATTGCAGGCCGCGGGGACTACTTCGACTACTACTGGTCTCGACAGGTATCAATTGAAATCAACAAGCGGTGGGACGCTGTGCGGCTGAAACTGGTCGGGTACCGCGATCGCGATGAACCCCGAGAGCAAGAAGTTGGACGAAGTTGGCCTTGGGCGACAAATTATCGCCACAATCCAGCAATTACAGACAGCTCAATTGCTGGATTGATTTTTCGGATTCACGCGGGAGACACGTTTGAGCCCTATCACAGTAGGTCTCGGTCTTTTGTGGCCGAAGTGGAGCAGGGACTCGGTACTTCGTTTACCAGGGTTCGCGCCGGAGTGGACTTCTCAGTCGAAACACTTTATCGGAGTACAATCCGGCCGAATCGACTGGACGTCCGAATCATCGCTGGAATCCTGATCGGGAACGATGCGCCACTTCAGCGGCTGGGCGGGCTCGACGGGTCGCTACTTGGATTTGGGACGCTTGGGGTCTTTCGGTCGCTACGAGATCGACAGGACGTCGGCGATCGCTGGGTAGCATTGTTTGCCGATCACGATTTTGGCAGCGTCCTGTTTGACCGGTTGGGGATGACAATACTCAGCGAGACAAAGACGGGTCTGCGTTTGTTCGGCTCGGTAGGCATTGCGGATATCCGGTCGTCAAATCGTCCGGCAGGCGAGGTCTACGGATTCGATACGACGACTCGTGCTGAAGCCGGTCTGTCGCTTTCGAATATACTTGGGAGCGGGATTCGAATTGATGCAGGCAGTCGCCTGGATCAAACCGGCCTTTTCGTCGGATTTGGTTTTGGTCGACGATAGCAGTGGATGCCCTTTCCACCCCCACCCGCGGGTAAGTTCGGAGGCATGACAACACACAACCAAATGAAAGTTTGCAAGCACGTTTGCCTTACCGGAGCAATCTCAGGTTCACAAGGCACAACACCACCTCTATCGGGTGGTCACGACGAGAGTGCAAACTCCTTGAATCTCATCGCGACAGTGCACGAGAATTCGTGAACTTCATCGCTGCAGTCGCACCAGACACCTCCAACAAAACAAGGCAGCCTAGTCCGAAATCGACGCCAAAGCAGCTTTGTCATACCGAAGCTTGACCGAACCGTCAACTTCCAGCAGAACACTCGTTTCGTCCACTTGAATGACCTTTCCATGAAAACCGCCAATCGTTACGACGCGGTCACCCTTCTTTGCTGCAGCAAC
>CBDTVC010000348.1:0-4380 GCA_965363925.1 uncultured bacterium
AGTATTGGCCCAAAGTCCTGCCACATCCCCCGCCCAATCGATCGCCAACGGGATCAATGAAGCAGGCAATAGAATCCTGGCATACGGCTCCAACGGTCGCGCGAATCCGATGAGCCCGGCCAACAACGACGCCGAAACAGCCAGACCGGCATAAATGCCAAAACAGCGATGACAAACAGCCAGCTGGACGCCGTCGATCGTTGGTGACCGTTCGGCTATCTGATGGCAGAGCGGGTGAAAAGCAGACATAAGTATGGCTCGGCCCCCAAGCCCGACGTACGGGGGAAGAACGATCAAGACGACAATGACCCACGCGACAACGGAGAGTGCAATCCACGCTCGTTTTTGACTGTTCGACAGTCTCGCGCTGTGAAGTGTGGTGTTTCGGTCGCTCACTGACGGAAAAATCGGCTCTAGGAATCGGATGTGCTGCATAATAAGGCTGGGCATCGAACGAATCGATGTAAGGACGGCCGAACATAAGCGTCGGCCTACGAAAACTGTCTCCAAATCGTGGAACTCTGATAAGGGAGCGAAGTAAATTGCCCAACCTCTGTTAGCACTCGTCTCCCATGAGTGCTAACAAAAAACAACCTAAAGTCGGAGGACTTACTAATGACGAAAATCACACCGCTAGGCGACCGAGTGGTCGTAAAGGCTGAACTAGCCGACGAAAAAACGGCAAGCGGCCTATATATCCCTGACACGGCAAAGGAGAAGCCACAGAAGGGTACCATCGTGGCGGTAGGTCCGGGCCGAATCGAAAACGGCACCAAGATCGACATGAGCGTCAAGGCTGGCGACACTGTACTGTACGGTAAGTATGCCGGTACGGAAATCGCACTTGGCGATGATGACGTGCTCATCATGCGCGAGTCAGACATTTTGGGAGTAGTCTCGTAGGTTTTTGACCGACAGGTCGTCAAACGTTGGAGTAGGCAAACGATCAGAATTGATCAGTCCTGCCTCCCGTGAACGAGTTTGACTCCTTGCGCCAAATCCCAACCCAAAATTCCAGCCCAAAATTTCAATTCTAGTCTAATCGAAGAGAGAAATGTCTAAACAAATTATTTTTGACGCAGAGGCCCGCGGCGCACTAAAGCGTGGCGTAGACACCCTTGCTGACGCAGTCAAAGTTACGCTCGGCCCCAAGGGTCGAAACGTTATCATCGAAAAGAAATTCGGTGCCCCGACAGTTACCAAAGATGGTGTAACAGTCGCAAAAGAAATCGACGTCGAAAACAGGTTGGAAAACGTCGGCGCACAGATGGTCAAGGAAGTTGCTTCCAAGACCAGTGACGTAGCCGGTGACGGAACCACCACGGCCACGGTACTCGCGCAGGCGATCGTAACGGCAGGACTTAAGAACGTTACGGCTGGCGCAAACCCGATGGACCTCAAACGAGGCGTCGACAAAGCAGTTATTGCTGTTGTTGCAGCTCTTCGCAAACAAAGCAAAGAGATTTCGGACCGCAACAAGATTGCGCAGGTCGCAACAATCTCTGCTAACAACGATCACACGATCGGCGAACTGATCGCAGATGCCTTCGAAAAAGATGGCAAAGATGGTGTGATCACTGTTGAAGAAGCTCGCGGAACGGAGACAATGCTGGAAGTTGTCGAAGGAATGCAGTTCGACCGTGGCTACCTCTCTCCGTACTTCGTAACGGATGCAGAGAGCATGGAAGTTGTCCTCGAAGACTGCTATATCCTCATCCACGACAAAAAGATTTCGTCGATGAAGGATCTTCTTCCAGTCCTTGAAAAAGTAGCACAGATGGGCAAGCCCCTCTTGGTTATTGCAGAGGACGTTGAAGGAGAAGCGCTTGCAACAATGGTTGTGAACAAGCTCCGTGGAACGCTGAAAGTTGCAGCAGTCAAGGCACCAGGCTTTGGCGACCGCCGCAAGGCTATGCTGGAAGACATCGCGATCTTGACCGGCGGTACCGTTATCTCTGAAGAAAAAGGTTATCGTCTTGAAAACGCAACGCTCGACTACCTCGGCCGCGCAAAGCGGATGGTAATCGACAAGGACAACACCGTTGTCGTTGACGGTGCGGGCGACGCAGAGCAGATCAAGGCGCGTGCCAACCAGATCAAACAGCAGGCAGATGCATCAACAAGCGACTACGATCGTGAGAAGCTGCAGGAACGTCTTGCTAAACTATCAGGTGGTGTTGCAGTGCTGAAAATTGGTGCCGCTACCGAGCCTGAAATGAAAGAAAAGAAAGCTCGCGTCGAAGATGCATTGCATGCCACACGCGCAGCTATTGAGGAAGGCATTGTTGCTGGCGGCGGAGTTGCCTACATCCGCGCGTTGTCATCACTCGATAATGTCGAAACAGAGAACGAAGATCAGAAGATCGGAACTTCAATTATCCGACGTGCCATCGAAGAGCCGCTACGACAGATTGTGGCGAACTGCGGATTGGAAGGCTCCATCGTTGTGCAGGCCGTCAAGGATGGCAAGGGCAACTATGGTTTCAATGCTCAGACTGAAGTTTATGGCGACCTGATCGAAATGGGCGTTATCGACCCGACCAAGGTGTCACGAACAGCTCTCGAAAACGCCGCATCAGTTGCGGGACTGTTGCTGACAACCGAAGCAGTTATCGCAGACCGGCCTGAGAAAGCTCAAGCTGGCGGCGGCGGCGGCGGCGGCGCTCCTGACATGGGTGGAATGGGCGGCATGGGCGGAATGGACTTCTAGTCCAATTCGTACTTGCGACCTGTGTAAGTCTAAGGGGTGTGTCGGTTCTTCCGATACACCCCTTTTCTTTTCCGCGGTCCCCCAACCTGACGGATTCACTTGTTGGTTCCGGCTTGTGCCATCCCCTTTCAGATCAGAACTCAGCGTGAAAGAGCCGGTGATCGCAAACTCGAAAGGCTATTCGGAATCGTCCAAGAATTGAAACGTTCGAAAAAAAAACCGGCATAACGGCAACTTGTCCGGAGCTATGGCGTCATCCGATTTCATTCTCGCGACACGCCCTGCCCACCAGTTCCAATGCGCCCAAGACAATCGCTGCTAACGCTACTGATGGCGTTGGCACTCCATCTCATTGCCTCCCCTTCCTTCGCGCAGATAGCTGACGCCACAAAGAAACCTTCTGTCGCGGAAACGCAATTGAACGTGTTCCTGGACTGCGACAGATGTGACTATTCGTTTATTCTTTCAAAGGTCAACTTTGTCAACTACGTCAGAGACCGGACTGCTGCAGACCTTCACTTACTGATTACGCGCGAATCAACAGGGTCCGGCCGACGGTATTCGCTTAACTACATCGGACTCAAACGATACACAGCGCTGCGAGACACCTTGGTGTTCAACAGCTCCAACACGGATACGGACGACGAGCGACGTTCTGGTCTCAATAGTGTTATCAAGATGGGGCTTGTGCGCTATATCGCACGAACAGATTTTGCGGATCGGCTGACCATCGGCTACAAGAAGCCCAGTCGTGACGAAATACAGCTAGCTGCGCCGAGAGACAACTGGAATGCATGGGTCTTCCGAATTAGTACGAACGGAAGCTTTCAATCTGAGGAGTCAAGAGAATCGGCTCGACTCAGGTTGCGAGTCAGCGGCAACCGCGTCACCGACGAATGGAAGATTCGTACCAACCTGAATGGCGATTATTCCCGAAATCGATATGATCTTTCGGACACGACAATTATTTCATCGAACCAGAACGGCTCGATATTCAATTTTACGGCGAAGAGCCTTGGAGAGCACTGGTCAATCGGTTCCTCAACATATCTTTCTACGTCATCGTTTAACAATACCGATCTGCTCATCTCCGTCGCGCCCGCCGTTGAATACAGTATTTTCCCTTACTCACAATTCAACACGCGTGAATTCAGGATCGAATACCGCATCGGAGTTCGGTCCTACGACTATACGGAAGAAACGATATTTGATAAGTATTCCGAACAGCTTCTCTATCACGAATTCGAGACAACTTTCGAACTCCGTCAACCATGGGGTTCTTCCCAGATATCACTCGATGCTTCCCAGTTTCTACACGACTTCTCCGAATGGAAGCAAGACTTCTTCCGGGTCGAATTTGGGGGGAGTATTAACGTTAGAGTTGTGAGGGGACTGTCCGTTTCGTTTGGCGGAGATGTTAGTTGGGTCAAGGATCAGCTTTCACTTCCCAAAGTAGAGGCGTCAGAAGAAGAGATTCTTCTTGGTGCCCGAAGCCTCCCGACAGCTTACGAATACGGCCTGTCCGTTGGTTTGTCGTACACGTTTGGGTCGATTTACAACAATGTTGTCAACCCTCGATTCGGATTTTAGGATCCAATTGACATCAACTCATCACGAAACCGCTGCCCCAACAGGTTGAAGGGCTGGAGCGTGGCGATGTTATCGTGGCC
>CBDTVC010000349.1:0-4379 GCA_965363925.1 uncultured bacterium
GGCTCGGCTTCATCGACGAACGAAAGAACGTTTGGAGCCCCAGACGCGAGGCTAAACGTCGCATCCACTAATACGGAGCGGCCGAAACTGATTGATACTCGGCTACTGAATTGGTGTGGACGATCCCACTCGGCTGGAAATATCCTCCCATCCTGAATGGTCTCGTTCGACGACGTTGATTCGGTCAGGGCATAGCTATTCGTAAACGCCGCTGCTCCCAAACGAAAGCGAGTCAAGACCTCCAATCCACGCGCGTCACCGTTGGTATCGTGAACCCAAGGTGAAAGCACGGCGCCGGCGGAACGCAAACGTCGACGGGTGACCACCGATTCATGTTGCCGAAGATTCTGGAACTGTTTCTGGTAGCCGTCAACTTGAATGACCAGTGACGAAGTCGGCCGGACTGTAATGCCGGCTACAAAGTTATCGGCCACGCCCGGTGGTTCACCGTCTCGACTGATAGTCCACAAATAAGATCCAACCGTGTTCTCAACGTATAGTCGGTGCAAGAATTGGTAGTTGCGACTGTAGCCACCATACACAGAAATCAAACGCGATCCCATCTCTAGCTTAAGGCGCGGTGACAAGCGCAAGAATGATCCGTTGGAATAATAGTGGGCTCTCGCACCTAGTTGAACGCGAATCGATTCTTGAAATTGAGTTCGATATTCGGCGTGCACTTCAGACAAAGATGCGTTCACCTTTTCCGTATACGGTAGTAACCGTATTGCCGAATCTTCGGAATACTCCATCGAATACATGTGAGCAGATACACCCGCCACTACATCGCCACTGGCGACAGCAACGCTTCCCTCCTGCGATACCACCAAATCCTGCAGGCTGTTGACATTGGAAAGAGTGTCAATGACCGTCCGTTCTATTCCTTGAGTGAAATCTGCGGGTGGAATCGAATAGAGGAAATCATCTTTTGCGTACCGATTGCGGTACTGACTGAACCCGATGTTTGACGTGAGCAATACACCACTACTGGTCGATTGCAGCAATCGGGCTGCCAGTAAGTCGTTGCTCCAACTATAGGCTGTGGCGACGTCTGCGAGGGCGGCCCTGGGACCATCCGGGCCCGGGTTGCGAATCGGCAGGAATCGTTTAGCCACCTGTTCCCCCTTATCTGAACCTGAATAACCGGATACGGCCAATCGTGTTCGAGCAGCCAAGTCAAAGCCTAGCTTGGCGTGAATGTCGTAATAAGAAGCGGAAGCATCACCAGGAAGCACGGCATCACGCCGGCTGGCAAATGTTCGGGTAACGCTCGTACGCCGGTTAACATCGAGACCTTGCTCGATCAAGCTACTGTTATTGAGCCAGTCAATCTCACTCATAATTGAACGTCGCAGCGAAACAATCCAGGTTCCGAAAGACGCTGGAAGCGGTCCACCTAGTGTCATTTTCGCCGACGTGTTCGAAAGGCCATAGGACTGCTCAAATGCATTCCTCGAACCCGACTTCGTTGCGAAGGCGAGCGTCCCGCCGGGCGGACCCTGGAGGTTGGACGGGGACACTCCATAAAAAAACCCCACACTCTTAAGTGCATCCTCATTTAGCGCATCAAACATGCCGAAGAAGTGGCTTTGATTATAAATGGGAATCCCGTCTAACAAAATTTGGAAGCCGTCGCTCCGACTGCCTCTAACATTGAGCCCAGATGAAAGCCCGTAAGACAGGGAAACCGACGGAAGTGTCTGAAGAGACTTGATTACATTGGCCTCACCTAATGGAGACGCGAGCCTGGGATCCAAAAGCGATACAAAGGCAGTGTCAAGATCACTCGTGAATCCGAATCCAGAGACGATGACCTCTGGGGCGAACGTATCTTTTGGGGTGAGCTTGATGAGGAGAGGCGATTCATTCGTTCCCGCTACGAGGTCTATCGTTCGCTGTTCATACCCGATATAAGAAATCCTGACCGGCACCGGTGAGTGTGCGTTGAGAACCTCGACGGCTTCGATTCTAAATGTCCCCTCAGCGGTGGCTGCCACGCCTTCGAGGCTCGTACGTCCCTGCCAACTAAGCGTGGCGAACGGAAGAGACAAGCCCGTGTCGACGTCAATTATCCGCCCTTGAATTGGCTGCCTTTGCAAGGCTCTTAACTCGACGAGTAGAATCGATTTTGCTCGATTGTCAATTTTGGAATCGATACCGAAGGGCTTCAAGGCATCCAGAAAACCCTGAAGTCCGAGCCCGACTGCACTCGTGTCAATACTTACGTCGGCGACAAGTTTATCGCGGAAGGTAAGTGTGTAGCCAGTAGACGACTCAAACATCTTAATGGCGTCCTTTAGCGGTACGACGCTTGAGGGCGAGCGCGCCTGACCCATCGAGAGAGGTGCCAGCAAAAATGACGACAGGACGATCACAACCAACGTGCAAGCGAACCCTGGTGGACTATCGGTCAAGTGTGAATACATATCGCTCACTGACGTCATCTGAAACAAATTTGCCGCCCAACAGGAGACCGACAAACGCAAGGCTCGTATCAAAATCAGATAGCTCGATCGCTCCCGAGACGGTCTCGTTGACCAGCGAATCTGGTGCTATTAGTGAAACGTCATAATGATGGCCAAACTCGGCGAGAACTGAACCGACCAGTTCCTGGTTAAACACAATTCGATTGGTTGTCCAGTCGCGGAACGCTGTTTCGTCCGAGGCAATTGGAGCTAGAACCAGTCCCTCCTTCGTGACGCGACTACTTTCGCCCGGTTGTAGTATTACTGATTCGGAATTGCCAAGGCTTGTCAGCTCTACCTTTCCCTCCGACAAGAAAACTCGTGTTTCGCCACCCCAAGTCGACAAGACAAAACTGGTGCCGAGAACCGACACCGCGGCTGATCCACCAGAAACTACAAACCTGCGTTCGGGGTTGTGTACAACGTCAAACGTAGCTTCCCCTTCAAGTCGATACTCCGACTGGGTTTCTGTGTCGGACGTCCGATACAATACCGAATGACTCCTGAGGACAATCTGTGACCCGTCGGCGAGTGTTACGGTTTGAACGGAATCTCCTGCTTCAGCAATCAGTATTTCAGATTCAGACCGCAGATTGCTGAGGGTTATCATTGTTACCAGTGCAAGCAGGACCAAACTCGCTGCAACGGCCCAGCGATAGTACCGTTGTGGTTGACTGACGAGTCGCAACCGCGGCGTTCGAACGCCTTCGTCCTTCTCCCTTAAATCTGATTCGACCGACCGCCATGCCTCCGACGTTTCCTTTGCCTCAGCGGCCGTGTCACGAGCCGCCGATTCATTCCGCACATAGGCGGTAACAGCAGTTCCCAACTGGCCGGCACGTTGAGCCAAGTACTGATCAAGCTTATCCGCATCAAGCGCCTCTCCAACTGCACTAGCCATCTGCGCGTCTGGATCACGTTCGGGTAATGTGGGGTCAAGCTCTGTCATAACTTTATGTCCGGAAGAAGACGGCCGGAGTCAATACTCCGGCCGTCTTTCTCGATAAGGTATCGATTAACCGCGAAAGTCGGAGTCGCCAAACAGCTGCCCGCCATCTCCAGCGTTTACTTCACCGGACACTCGGTCACGGTGGCGACGCATGTTGATTCGACGGGCGCGCAGCGTTAAGGCTTTGTGGATCAGCACGATCTCCATCTGTTTGCGATCAAGAATCTGCACAAGCTGCTCGGACTCAATTTCGTTCAATCCGTTTAAGCCGTTTTTCAACTCTTCGCGACTCAACTCACTTGAAGCGAATTGGGCAAACAATGCGTTCTTGCTTAGCGTGAGCCTATCGCAAAGATTCTCGACATCGACAATCTGGCCTTCACTGGCATCAAGAGCAGAGTACATTGCTCGCTTGGACGCTGCTACCAGTTCCTCAAAGCTCTCTTTGCGTTCCGACAGGATTGCCTCAAGTGCCGCAATTTGTTCGTCAGTCAGAAGAGCGCGGATTTCCGTTATTGTCGCGTCTACCAGGCTTGAAAGCTCGTCGCGAAACTCCTCACGTGTAAGTTCACCGGCCTTGACTGAAGCAATCAGGGCTCGTACGGCGCTATGATAGCGATTCTCAATTGACCGGATCTGCTCAATTTGTTCAGCTGACAACTGATCGGAAATCAAACGCAGGATATGAATCCGGTTCTTGAAGTCTGCCCGGTATCGCCAGTCAGGTCCGATGATTCCACCTGGCCCAACAAAACAAACCAACCCGAAAATATCCTTCTCTTCGAATCGCTCCGTCAGGTTGAACAGGCGCTCCTTTTGTTCGTCACTCAAAACTGTCTGGAGTCGGCTGGCGAGTTGCCACTTCCAGGCACGATCACGATTAACCGTATTTACGGTCGCGATGCTGGCTTCAACTTCAGACGACATGGAAGCGGATAGATCGAGTTCCGAGGTTAGGACGGACG
>CBDTVC010000350.1:0-4378 GCA_965363925.1 uncultured bacterium
TCCGGTAACGAGAATCAGAATAAAACCAGCTTCCTTGGCAAGGCGAAGTGCCTCCCATGATTCATCGGAGACGACACCGTGCTCAGCTAGCGTGCCATCGAGATCACAGGCCAATATCTTGAGATACACAGTTACCCCGTCAATTTGACGTTATCCCTTTCCGCGGATGCCGGACTCGGGCGAGTCGGGAGGCGTGCAAACATCGATCAGGTCGCGAAGCTCATCGCCCAGCATCAAATGATTTCAAGGACAACGATTTGGTATCTCTCAGTATCGGGGTAATCTCGGGATGTTGTTGTCCGAAGGCAGCCTGTCGCATCGGCGGGGCGATCCTTGGTGGCTGGTAGTCAATCTCCCTACGAGGTAGCCAGGCAACAAAAAAGGCCCCGCTCCTTCAGGGGGGCCACGGAGTTCGTAGTTTCGACGTTCGTCGTTGCAAGCCGAAGACGTTCGTCAGACGGCATCACGATCTGGTTCCTTAGAATGATTTGAGCCAATGAGCGGACTCGAACCGCTGACCTGCTCATTACGAGTGAGCTGCTCTACCAGCTGAGCTACATTGGCTTATCAACTCTAGAACAAATCCGCAGCCGGATTTGATCATAGAACGGTGAAAATACACCGCAGACCCCACTACAGTCAACCCGAACAAACTGGTCTATTGATTGGTAGAGAGTATTCCATCACCAACGTTTACCGCTCGCGTCTTAAAATGATCTCGCATCTCACTGCTTTTCAGTCTGGTCTAGCTCGGTCTGCCACTGCTTCACTGCTGCTGGCAACGGTGGTGGTGCTGTCCGGCTGCGCCGGGCAGCGCCCAACACCGCTAACCCCGGCAGCCATCGAAACTCAAGATGATGTTGTGCCAGCTGAGCCAGCGTCCGCAATCTCCGGATCATCAAACGACGGGTCACCCGAAGGCACAAGCGCAGGAAATCAGCTCGGAAGTGGTGACGCAAACGTTTCCTCCGATGATCTCGAGGCGGGCCAGTTACAAGGAGCCAACACCAAGCAGGCACAACGCCGGGTCGCAACTCTTGCCAGTCGCGCGTTTGCCGGGAGGGGCTATCTGTTCGACGGGCATACAAAGGCGGCGGAGTTCATAGCAGCTGAATTTGACGCAATCGGCTTAAGTCAGGTCAACGATTCCTGGTATCAACCCTTCGACCTTGAGGCTGACCTGTTTCCCTCGACCCCGTCTCTGTCTATTGACTCCAGGGAATTATCTATCGGAATTGATTTCTTGCCGCTACCAGGATCGGCGAGTGGATCCACGCAAAACCTCGAAATAATTTCACTGAATCATGGGATGTACGCGCCCGATCAGAATCTTGATGATTACACGGGGGAGCTTCAGGGAAAGATCGTCATCGTTGACGAAGGCTATCCAGACTCACTAACTACTACGGAACGGTCCGGGGCAGGTACAACAGAATACAAGGCATTTGTTGCAGCGTCGAAGGGCGCCGCCGCTTTGATTGTTGCAAAAGATAATCTGGTCTACGGATTGTCGCGTGACAACACCCCCATTCCAGTTTTTGAGATCAAGCGAACTGCGATCAACAACCTGCCGCAATTTGCATCTTTTAGCAGCATAAGCAATCCCAATGCCCCCGTTCAGACGCGCAACGTGCTTGGCTATCTGGCCGCGAACGAGGGGCAGTTGTCAGATTCACTGATTCTCGTCGTGGCGCACTATGATCATCAAGGGGCCCTAGGTGACGGGGCTTTCTTTCCTGGAGCAAACGACAACGCCAGCGGCGTGGCCCTCATGCTAGATGTTGCGGAAATTCTTGTGGACCGGCAGGACCGTAAGCAGGACGTGCTGTTCGTTGGTTTTTCGGGTGAAGAGGTTGGCTTACTTGGCTCAAAGGCCTTCATTCGATCGCCGCCGATTGATCTTGATAGAATCTCGCTGCTTGTGAATCTCGACATGGTTGCGTCTGCCGAAGACGGAGTAGTCGTAATGGGTGGCGTCGAAAACGTGGAAGAGTTTGAACAACTGACGGAGATCGTTGAGCACTTGAATCAGGCAAACGGAAGCGCAGAGCAGCGGCGTATCCGCCCCCGAAATACCACGCCGATCAGTGACCACTATCCGTTCTTCGATGCCGGCATTAAGTCACTCTATTTGTATACGAATAAAGGCACACAGCCCTACCATAGCATCTTGGACAAGCCCGAAACCTTGGAATGGGATGACTATGTATTCGCCCGCGCACTTGTCGTTGAATTCCTGAACAGTAAACTGCTAATTGATGACTAACAAGATTGAAGAACTCATGCGGCGACTAAACCGGATCGTTGACTTGGGACACGCCAGTGCAATCCTGGAATGGGATCAGGAGACGTACATCCCCGACGGGGCGCACGAGAGTCGAGCGAAACAGATCTCGACGCTTCGAACAATTGCCCACGAGGAGGCAACATCAGGCGGCCTTGGGGAATTGTTAAGTGATCTCTCGAATAACCTCGCCGGTGCCGTTGTTGACGACAAGCGTGCGGAAGCACTCGTGCGTGTTGCCATCAGAGATTTCGAAAAGGCAACCAAGTTGTCAACTCGTCTCGTGGCGGATTTGGCGACGAGTGAGGCCATGGGTAAAGATGCATGGAGACGTGCGCGCGAAAACGATGATTATGCCGCGTTTGCGCCGCATCTCGAAAAACTGATCGAGTTGAACATCGAAAAAGCCGAGGCGCTTGGCTATACGAATCGACCATACGATGCGCTACTCGACCAGTTTGAGGAAGGCCTCCTGACAAGTACTGTCGAAAGTGTCTTTAGCGACCTCCGAGACGAACTGGTACCGATTGTCAAATTGATTGCGGATTCTGCACGTTCGCACTCTGCTCCCAGCGAAGATCTAATTCGACATTTCTTTGACCCGCAGAAGCAATGGGACCTGTCGCTCGGCGTTGCGCAACTGATGGGCTACGACTTCGACCGAGGCCGACTCGACAAATCTGCTCACCCCTTTTCCACTGCGTTTTCGATTCATGATGTCCGAATTACATCACGTATTGAATCAGATTTCTTTTCGCCTGCGTTCTACGGCACACTTCATGAAGTAGGCCACGCTCTATACGAACAGGGTATAGACCCGTCATACGAGAGAACACCACTTGCCGACGGGACATCGCTGGGAATCCACGAATCTCAATCTCGCCTTTGGGAAAATCTTGTTGGGCGCAGTGAGTCCTTTGTCAAGTTCTACTTTGATACGATCCAATCAGCGTTCCCCTCCGCTCTCGGCGACGCAACGGCGCGCGATTTCTATCGCGCAGTGAATACGGTCAGACCGTCTCTCATTCGTGTCGAGGCGGATGAGGTCACGTACAATTTGCACATCATGATCCGATTTGAGTTGGAATGCGATCTGATCAGTGGCAAACTTTCGGTAGCGGACCTTCCTGAAGCGTGGAATGCGTTGTACAAAAGCTACCTCGGCGTAACGCCAGACTGCAATGCAAATGGCGTACTCCAGGATATCCATTGGTCAATGGGTGCCTTCGGCTATTTCCCAACTTATACGCTGGGCAACATACTATCGTGTCAATTCTATGACCAGGCTGATGCCGACTTGGGGGGCATCGGACCCATGGTGCTTGCGGGGGAGTTTGCTCCGCTGCTGTCGTGGTTGCGCGAACACATTCATCAGCACGGTCGTAGCCAGACCGCGTCCCAGATCACAGAAGACATTACAGGTGGATCTATCAGTGCCAAGAACTGGTTAGCCTATATTCGGCGCAAATACGGCGCCCTTTACAACTGCGATTTGTCGTAAATTGGCCGTTCGATGGCATTTTGAGCCAGTTGTTCGAAACAAAACTTAGAGAGATGAAATGGATAGTAGTTGGCTGGATTCAGAAAGACTGATTGGTTTTGCAACAACTCAGGGCGTAAAGATCCTGGGCGCAATCCTGATACTCGTTCTCGGAAAAATTATCGCGGGTTGGGCAAAGAAATTTACTGTTCGCGCTTTGTCACGAACGAATGTAGATCCCATTGTGGCGAACTTTGCCGGCAAGGCGGTCAGCACTCTGGTAATGATATTTGCCATCGTCGCAATCTTGGGTCGTTTCGGAATTCAGACCGCAAGTTTGATTGCCATTATCGGTGCTGCGGGACTGGCAATTGGTTTGGCTCTGCAAGGTACACTCTCCAATTTCGCGGCTGGCGTGATGCTACTTCTTTTTCGACCCTTCAAGATTGGGGATTTGGTCACTGTTGGAGGCCAGTTTGGCATAGTCGAATCGATGGATCTCTTCGTCACTTCATTGGATACGCTGGACCATAGACGCGTCATCGTTCCAAACGGTGAGATCTACGGATCGGTCATTGAGAATTTCACGCACAACGAAGTGCGGCGCGTCGATG
>CBDTVC010000351.1:0-4373 GCA_965363925.1 uncultured bacterium
GCGGTGCTGATCTTCCGATCGACCCAGCGATGCTTCCGGACGCCGCCATGCTCACGCGTCACTTCAAGCCGAGCGAGAACTGGACGCGGATGAAAGACGGCAAGGTGATGCAGTACGCGAAGTCGTCCCTCGGCAGCGAAGTGTCGCTTCCACCAAAGATGATTCACACAGCCTCGTATCAACAACGGACGAGATCTCGATTGAGCGTAGTACGGAGCCTTCCAAACGCCGCACGTTTGCGCCGCGCCTGGCCACGGCCGCCGGAAAGCTTGCCGAGCGACTGGTAGGTGACAAATCGATCAAGAACCTGTCAGGAGATCTTGCAAGACGCGTGCTGAATCGGGATGGCGGTTCAAACGACATAGCCGTACGCCAAGATGATCAAGCGGATTCAACCAGCCCGCCTGCCAAAGTGCCTGATTCTCTCGAGTCGCTGGGGGTTCGGCTTCAGTCAATTGAGCAAGCGTTGGCAGGCACAAATCTCGCGTTTGCGAACAGATGGATTGCACACCCGCTCTACTCGAACATGACAGCGATGGGTTTCTCTCCGGAGACTGCCATCAACTCGTTATCGACACTTGCGTCACGGGGCGTTCCACCAAATGCAGACATAAACTTCTTGCGCGAGAAGATCTTCGAAGAAATGCGGCGTCAAAACCGAACGGTTGTGGCGACGACGCGCACGGGCCGTCATGTATTTTTGGGAACAGCGGGATCTGGAAAGACCAACTTGATTTTGAAAGCTGCGAACGATCCGGACTCATTGGCGGCGGGCCGAACGATTGTTCTCACAGTCGGCGACATTGGCGGTGCTGCCGCTACAAGTACGTACACCCAGGCGGGTGTCGAGTCGTTGCACGTTCATTCATCCCAACAGCTCAACTATTCGCTTGAGGTGCTAAACCGCTATGAGACTGTGCTCATCGATACGACGCCACTAACAGGATCCGACAATTCGCGCTCAGCGCAATATGCTGCCCTCATTTCAAAGCTGGAACCGCTGGAAGGAGTGACAACCCATTTCGTGATCGACGCCCGAAGAAATTTGACGGATGTCGCCGAAGAGTTACGCATGACATCTTGCCGAGTTGATGCAATCGCGCTTTCAAACCTTGACGGTCTTCGCCGCCCAGGCCTATTGGTCGATTTTTTACAAGAACATAACCTTCCCGTGTTTTTTGCATCATCGGGTCGTTTCCAACCGGGATGCGGCCTCGACCGCTTCTCTCCGGTAGAATTGCTCGCAAAAGCGCTTGGCATGGAAGAATACCCGTACTCAGACCTTGAGTTAAACGACTACTTCAGTACGGGATCAACGCGCGTCACTCGTGCGGAAATGGGGACAACGGAGACGAATCGCAATTCCAACGCAATGCTCTTTGGAGACTCGGACAGCCGAAGCGACTTCAAGAGTGGCTCGTTCAGCACTTCGAAACGGATCCGGCCCGCTGGCCTCGGCGTTTAGTAAGTCTGTTAATGCTTGGTTTGAACCCATCCGCGAAAGTGTCGATTACAATCATACAGTCCAAGTAGCATTAGTCCGGAGCCCCAAACCTCGATTTGGCAATTGCGAAAGAAAATAGCAGCTATGAAAAAGTCGTCACTCAGATGAGTGTTGCGGCGGGCAGCATCGTATTCGGAATGCAGATGATGGATGCTGGCTCTTTCGCTTCTGCCCTTTTGCGTGGGTTTTCAACTGGGTTGGCCGTAGCAATGGTTTTGATCCTTGCCAAAGTTGGTTTTATGATCGCACTCCGCGTTGGACGCACAGCGCGTCAAACGCCAGCAGGCGTCGCGTCGAAGCCGACCGACGACAGCAAACAATCGACCAGCACCGCACAGACCGGCGTTCAACCTCCGCAGAAGCCAACCAGGATGGCAGCGTAGCAGGCGATAAAGCACAAACCGAAACCCGAGTCACGTAGACCTTGCTTCCGAGTCTCGAAGACCTTGCTGCGGGGCGCCGAACCCGCGAAACGAAAACTTCTTGGGCAGTATCGTAAGCAGGACTCGAAGGTCGGAAATACGGTGATCGTCCCATTTTGTTGATCGCCATGGAGCGCACTATAACAAGCCGGCTGCCTAGATATTCACCCGCCAGGAACCGGCTGCGAGCTTCGTGGGAGCATACGACCGCACCAGGGCCCGTGCGAGCAGGATGCCGGGGTCAACAATCGATACAGGTATCTTTCCGAGTTGTCGCCGCGCTTGTTCACTCCGAAGGATGAAGGGAAGTTCGGTACAACCAAGAACAACGGTGTCGGCACCAGACGCGACGGCGTCTTGGACGCCAGCAATAACATTGGCCACTGCCGAATCTGATGGCATCAACGCCTGAACCTTGAGCCCACCCGGCACGTCTCTGATAGCATTTGAAACTCGGATTATTGCGGACTCCGGTAGCGGAACCTGAGCCACCTCGTGCGCAGAAAGTGCCGTCTCATAAAGCCCCAGTCGCACGGTTCCCTGAGTACCCAGCACGGCAACGGTTCCAACCTCTGACTGGTGTGCTCCAAGCATCGCTGCCGTTTCATCAACAATATTCAGCATCAGAATATCCGAGCGTTCAGCCACGTGCCGGAAAATCGATTCCATATGGAACGTATTACACGCAACGCCGCAAACGGTACAGCCGAGGATAACAAGCTTGTCGATCAGCTCGTTGACAATCACACCAGGATTGATTCCATCACCAGAGCCAAGTGCAAACGCTGAGCGATCCGGGATATCTGGATACGAAAGCAAGGCGACGGGCAAGTAGTCTCGATCACCTGCAGCAATTGTCATCTCGCTGACTTTGTCGACAAGGTCGGTCCCGGCGTAGACGCCCATCCCACCAATAATTCCAATCATGAGGTTTGCGCCCAACCTAAGGGCGCGCTTAACAGGTTTACCGAGCTCGTTTCCGGCATCCTGCCCGAAACGAAACCTTAGGCCTAAAGAGGAATTTAGCAGATCGGCATGACCTGCGCTTTGCACTGGCAGGAACGACCCGCTCATCGGGCCGAACCGTACGACTGGCGGTGAACGGCTATTGACCGTAGATCCAGTAGTAGGACCGGTCTGAGACCGGCCCTACCGAATTTGCCAGGCTACTTGGAATAGCAGCACTGGCAGAGACACCTTTGCTAGAATTTGCCGACAGCGTTTATAAACCATCCGTGTGTATCGGCCTCCAATCCACGCAGGTCATCTGAGAAGCCCGTAAAGTTGTAGCCAACTCCAAGGCTAAAGTTGTTACCGAGCTGTCGATACAAGCCGGCCACAACCCCGTGTCGCATATCCTGACTTCCGTCCGACCAAAGCATTCGATACTCGGCGAGACCATCCCACGCTGAAAGCAGATGGTACCGAACCTGAAGGGTCGCCAGCTTGGCATCGTTTCCGATCCAGACGCCAGAAGAACGAACCGGACGGATCTCGCTATCCCGCAGCGCAAACTTACCGGCAACCTGCCAACGACGGCTGACCTCGTAACCGAGATCAATGCTGGCAATCAACGAACGCTGATCCGTCCGAAGCGGCCGTTGCTCTGCTCCCGGAAGGTCGCTCAACAACACACCTTTCAAGAGTACGTTGAGTTTGTTGTTCGCAACCGGACGGTGGGCAAGTCCGACAGCGGCTTCTGTGAAACGTGCAACATCTTCGTTGTCAATTGCCTCATTTGTTCTCGCCAGGTTCAACTTGGACAGAATCTGAGTACTGTTTGACAACTTGATGTCGAGCCTGTTGGACGTCAACCATTGGTCCCTGTCATAGCGCCCTCGGTCTCTTCGATACTCCAGCTTCGAGCTCGCGGAAACACTGTTGCGTTGATACGACGCCCAAATAGAGGCCGCATCGCGACTGGTCTTTAGACCGGTAGTATCACTCAAGGCATTGCGCTGCATTGACAGGCCAACTGTCAGTGCCTGCATCGGAGTGAAGTCCAATCCGTAAACGCGAGCGAGTCCATTTTGGTACTCTGAGTGTTTGAATTGTCCTTCGGTAAAGACAGACAGCTGATTGGAAAGCTTGGCGCGCTGGCCAATCGTAAACACACCCTGTCCGTTGGACGTGGCATCGGTTGACATCGTGTACGTTCCATACAGATTGTGTCGCTCGTTTACCTGCCAATCCGCCCCGGCAATTACGCCTTGCTGGTCACCGCCAACTGTTCCCCCACCTTTCAGGCGGATGTCATCAGTGATCCGATAATCCAGCGTCGCCAACACACTTTCGCCACGGTTACCGGTTGACAGCTCAAGGAGAACGCCCAAGCGATCACTGAGTCGCGACGTCAAGCCAACGCCAAATCGGCTATTCTTTCGATACTCGGCATTTCGGCTGATTGTCGTCTGTCCGATACCATAGACGTTTGTCCGACTGTCGAG
>CBDTVC010000352.1:0-4372 GCA_965363925.1 uncultured bacterium
TTCGGTTCGCTGCGTGAAGGCGAGCGTCGTAGCTTGCACTTCTCGGAAACGGATTGGCCGAAGCCCGTATAAACCACGAAAGGATTCGCAATAGACTTGCGAATCCTTTCGATCGTGCTCCAGCTCGTGAGAACCGGATTTGGCTACAGCGGGTAAATTTACAGCGCTCTCTTCGGTTTGGTAATCGGCGATTCGGTAGTATCCTTTAGAGTATCCCGAACGATTTTGCGGGCTTTGAGTAGTGCTTTTGGTGAATCGTTCGTTCTTTTGTCCGCTGTCGGTGAGATTGATATTTGCGGCCTTTTTTCCATTGGGGAAGCCTGGTACTAGTGCCAGGCCACTATTCAAAATAAGAAGTGAACCGACGAGAGTTTGGGCAAACCGGCATCTTGGGTCTATCGGCCCTTTCACTTTTCGGTACGCTTGGGTGCCGCGGTCGCACCGTTGCCCATCCGTGGATGTTTGTCACAGCAACGCCGGTAGACGGATTGCGAAGTGTAGGTTCACTGGTGGATCAGCTGCCGATTGGACATACGCGAGTATTATGGGAGCGGATTCTGCGTGTTGCGCGCGAGGACTTGAGTCGACCACCAATAACGCCGGGCACGCCCTTACCGGATAGGACTGCTGAGACCATCCGGAAAAGAAATCCGGATTTCGTCGTTGTTCATGCAGCTGGCCAGCGGGTTTTACGGCACGCACTTGTGCAGCTTCTGGTAAACGAAGATGGACACAAAGAGGCCGCTCTGCGGCAAATGGCTGTACTCTTTGATCGTGACACGTGGCCAATGTGGCTTGACCAGGGACATGTTCGATTTGGTCATCCGGCTGGACTCCGAACGGGGATGCTGGGGCGGGATATCGGCCTCGCTTATGATTGGTTATATCAATCGTTAAACGAAAATCAGCGGCAAGTAATCGTTGACGGATTGGATGATCAGGCAATTCAGCCGTTCCTGACTTCTGTCGAGCAGGATCCGTGGTGGATGCAAGAACTTAACAACTGGTTGACCACGATAGTTGGGGGATTGGGAATTGCTGGCATGGCGTTAGGGGACGCACATCCAGATTCAGGTCGACTTGTAGAGTTGGCCATTCCACAATTCGAACGCTACATGTCGATTTACGGTGAAGCGGGTGAGTTTAACGAATCCGTTGCGTATGCGAACTCAACCGAGAGACCTGTAAGTTTTTACGGTGCTTTGCGATACGCAACAAGTACCAGCGTAGATAAGCTTGCTTCAGACCAGTTCTTGAATGCAGGGAGATGGATGCAGTATTTGACTCTGCCTCCCGGAAGGATTGCTGCATTTGGCGACGGGCATCTCTACGCTCGACCGTGGGTTAGGCATTTCGCGGCCATTGCATCTGCTACCAGAGACCGGCTGCTGCAATGGTACTATATCAACAATGCCCGAGAGGAGCCAGACGCCCTTGAGTTGTTGTGGTACGATGGTTCGCTTTCGGCGCAAAGCCCAGGTGGCATCTTGCCGTTGGGAAGGGCATTTGTCGGACACGGGGCGTGTGTTTCGAGTCGTACGTCTTGGGATCCGATTTCGACGCATTGTGTCGTGTACGGAAAGGCGAGTCGCGAGGAGAACCACGAACACAATGACGATGGTCAAGTTTGTATTGACGGGTTCGGTGATCGACTAATTGTGGATCTTGGGTCGCCGTCCGGTTATCCCGAAGATTTCTTCGAGCGCGAACGCTGGAACTACTACAACGCGTCGGTTCGGGGCCACAATGTTATAATGGTTGGCAACCGCGAGTTGCGAACGTTATTTCGGGAACGAGGTCAACTTGACGCTGCCGCTCTAAGCGCAATCCACGGCCGATTCATTGACTACTCGTTTGACGATGCAAAGGGCGGCTTTTGGCGGATGGATTTGACACGTGCTCATGAACAGGTTGTGTCTGTTCGCCGAACCGTTGTCCATGCACTCCCGGCCGTCGTCGTTGTCGTTGACGACGTCGAGCTGCCAGATTCCGATGAACTGTCTTTGCGATGGCACACTGTTGACAAAGCGACTCCGTCGGTCGACGGCTCCTTTATTGTAAAATCGGAGAAGGCGGTATGCTACTCGCGTGTGGTCGGTCCGCCGGGAGTTAGCAGTGCGTTTGCACGCAAAGAGCATCAGTACACAGCACCGTTTGATCGGGATCGCGACGGGGCGACGCTTGAGCAGCGAAATGAAAGCTATGTTGAAGCTACCTGTGTGGCAAAGACTGCAAGGTTTGTGAGCTTGTTTGCGGTAGAACCGGCAGGCCACCTTGGGACCAACTGGCTTGAAGTGGCACCAACCGAGTGGGTGTTCCAATCGGATGCAGGCGTCGTTTCAGTGCAGACTCAGGATAATCGCGTTTCCATTTTTCGCGACGATCAGGCAATCTGGGAGGTTGATCTGTTTTGAGTCAATGGTTTCAACATCGAATTCAGACCGCCCCGCGTGGTCGTGGATTTCACTTGATAACTGGAGAAGTCGTAAGGTCGGCGCCTGAGATCGCTAAACTTTCGGTAGGCCTTCTGCATGTACACATCCTTCATACATCAGCAGGACTCACAATCAACGAAAATGCTTCCCCGGACGTAATGATTGACCTTGGGGCATACTTTGATAAGGCAATACCGGACGGAGCGAACTACTTCCGTCATCAAGACGAGGGCCCTGATGACATGTCGGCGCATATCAAGACGTCGATGGTGGGGTCGGCACTTTCAATCCCAATTGCTGATGGTCAACTTGTCCTGGGGACATGGCAGGGAATCGTACTGTGTGAATTTCGAGATGCGCCACACGCTAGAAACCTCGTTGTAACAGTATTCGGTGACTGAGATAATTGTTTTTGAAGCGCATTGTTTTCGAAGCGCAGGCTTCGGGTGCCGGGAATGATCGTTGCGTGCAGGAACTCACGAATTTGACGCCGAGTTCGGAACGACTGAAACAACCGCGCCTATTGGGCTTTACAGAATGTGGATCGAGAGTTACATTCTACAGTATTGTAGATCTGCGACGGCTTCGGGCCTCCTGCGAACTCCAAATTAATCGAACGCGTCGGATCGTTGTCGAAGATTTTCCCAAATAGGAATAGGTTGACCGCACGCAGGCGAAGTGCTTTGGTACTTCTGCTTTCGTTGTTGGCCGGCGGGATTATTGCTCCATTGACGCATTACGTGTTCATGGAAGTCAGCGGATCTTATGCATCGCCGGCCCACCATGGCGCGATAGAACTGGCGGCTCGGCCGGGGGATGGTCATGCTGCCCATCTTCAGCACGCGGAGAATTCCGTCCTGCCTGTCGGTCCGAATCTTCAGCAGTCTGAGCAAGCTGTTTTGCATTGCTCTTACGCCGATCTTTTTGCTACGTACGCTGCTGCGATTGGTGGCGAAAGCCAATCAAATGGCCTATCGGCCGTATCGCTTTTCTCACTTCTGGCACCAGAGGTTCCTGCTGCCGAAGTTGTTCAATTCTTCCGATCCAGGGCACCGCCACAGGTCTGATCCCTTTACGGTCCGGATAATCAATCCGCTCATCCCAGTTTTCCGAACGTAGCTTTTCTTGCCCTTACGATAAGGCGTTGGAAAAGCCCATCTGATTCGATTCGGAAATTGTGTGCCGTCACCGCGTAAGGCAGGTGGCCAAGAAGTCACACGATGTCATTCCTGGGCGGCGGTGCCAAGTCGTTCATATTTCGGCGCGAGGGTGTGCTTAGCTCATCCCTGATAGATCGAGGCTCGGTATATCCAGTTGGGATCCACCAAACCAATCTCTCCAATTGCCATGTTGGCCTGATTCTCAAGAATCGAAGGCTGACGAAGTTTCCAGTGGCGCACTCTGCTTCTACGAAAGCAATCTGCTTCGACGAGACCCGCGCTACTGCCAAACCCGAATAAAAAGCATGAATCTCAAGAATATCTTCGCATCAGCGATCGTCTTTGTACTCATCCTGTCCGGCTGTGACTCCAACGTCGAAGACGGCACCGCAAATCTTTCACTAGACCTTTCGCCGATGGTTGGAACAACGGCCCTTGGTTCCGGCACTCAGGTGTATGACATTAACGGTCGCAAAACGACAATCGAATCTGCCCGTTTCTATGTTTCAGAAATTACATTGCTCAAATCTGACGGGAGCGAAGTAATGGTTATGGCAGATTCACCGCTCGCTACGGTTGCCCGCGATGCGAATGGTGATGATGTCCCGTATACAGTCAACGAAGAAATTGTGTTGGCGAAACATGACCTGGGGACAACCATGCATGAACTCGGACAAGTTGAATCGGGTGACTATTCCGGCATCCGTTTCAAGGTTGGACTCGACGGGCTTACAAACAAGGTGGATGCCTCCCAGGTCGTGTCCACACAATTTCTTC
>CBDTVC010000353.1:0-4368 GCA_965363925.1 uncultured bacterium
AAGACCCCTTCAATCATCCAAAAGACTGGAATAACATTGGGTTCATGAAGCTTCAGGTCGGAGATGAAACCGGCGCAACAGAAGCACTTCGACGGGCAACAAAGCTGGATCCCCTGCTTGTGGAAGCGCGCGTTAACCTCGGCTCAAGCTACCTTGTCGCCGGGCGTCTTGATGAAGCTGTGGCTGAACTTGAGACGGTATTGCTGCTCGATCCACGTTCCATCCCGGCTCTCGGGAATCTTGGAGTTGCGTATCAACGCCAAGGGAAAACTGAAAAGGCCAGAGCATCAATCAAGGCCCTGCTATTCGTGTCACCCAACGACCCCAATGCTCGGCGCCTGCTGGCTGAGCTTGGTGGATAATCAACCGTGACGTTCATGCCATTTCAGACAAGAAGAACGCCGTTCATTGTATTATGCGCGCTTATATCAGCTACGCTAGGCGGCTGTACGGATACTTCTGAAAATACCAGGTCCGGAGATGGAATCAGCGGTCCCAACAGCCGGTTGATTGCGGTCAACATTGAGAAGAGAGACCCGAAACCGCTGCTCGAATTCTACCTCAATAGCTTTGCCTCGGAAAAGAAGCCGGGACTCGTCGCGATACAAGGCAAATTCTATGCGGACCTCGATGTAATTAACACGGGTGGGCCTGAACTAAGAGATGAAAATGATGACGATGAAATTGATTGGGAAGAGCTTGAATCGTTTGTGCTGAAGGCGTATTACGAAAGGCGTGGAATTCCCGAATCGATCAGCGGCTTACAGGACAGGATCGGTCAGTGGTCTGATCTCGATGGCTGGTTTCGTCTTGCCGTTACAGGGGTTATGACAAGCGCGCGGCGAGAAATACACGTTAGAGATTCTTCACTTGCTTCGGCGATCGAATCGTTTGCTGATCAAGGGCAGCTACTTTACCCAATTGGCACCTCGTTCGTAGCCGAACACTTTGAGCGTGATGACCTTAAAGAAACGACCGTAATGATTAAGCGAGCTGACGGCTTGTGGGACTACGCGGCATATGATTCAACGGGTACTCGTACAACAGTAACGAGAAGGTCGCCGAAATCATACAGTGTCCCCACGCAGTGCCTTGGCTGCCATTTTGGTAATCGGGGGTTTGAACCTGAGCGAAGTTATCCGAAGCCTGCACGGCCCGGCCCAAACGGGGAGAGGGTGTTTCATTTCCCCGAAGTTACCGCGCCTCCAGAATTGGTCGCGCTCTTTGACGAGCACATGCGTCGAAGTGATACCGTCCTTGGCCTTTACGCAACATTGTACGTCGCGGGCTTGAGCGAACGGCCTTCATCAGATTTGTCTCCGCGCGAAATTCGGGTACTTGAACTTGTACGGTGAACCGATTTGTCCAATCACGGAAAATCGGATTCGCCACATCGACCTACTAACACGCTGTCTGGGTAAAACTCAATGCCGTCAGGAACTGTTCGTCTAATTAACGCTGTCTTCTACGCTCACCATGGTGTCATGAAGGAAGAACATCGGCTGGGGGGGCGGTTCGAAGTTGACGTGTCGATGTCCGTAGACGTCGACGAGGCGGCTCGCGCAGACGACATCAGCAAGACGGTTGACTACGAACGCGTGTACCAGCACGTTCAGGCAATCGTTATTGGACATCGATTCTATCTAATCGAACGACTTGCGCTTCTAATTGCCAGAAAAATATTGGCGGAACACTCAGAGGTGGACTCCGTGGAGGTCACGGTGAGGAAGCCGAATCCTCCGGTAGGTGGGCCCTGTGACAGAGCCGAGGCGGTGTATAGCCTTGCGCGAAATGAAGTATGAGGCGTTGCCTCTTTACTCAGCGGTCGGGGAAGCGGAGGTTGGCCGAAAGGCAAATACGCGAGCCTTCCTCCCGGCGCCTTCAGTTGAAATGTACATGATCCCCGATTTAGTAAAGGCGATACCTTCCGGCTGACGGATGCGTTCGTCATCGAGAGACCATGCACCGAGTAATACACCGGTGCGATCCGTTTTTATGAGAATGCGCCAGGACGACGAAACGATATAGACTTTATCGTCAATCGGATTGATGGCAATACCTGCCGGCTTGTAATGAGCACCTTTCGGCGACTTCTGTTCCAGAAACTCTTCGATATCTTCTGTGGACAAGCCGAGAAGTGTCCCGGCAGAAAGTGCGTTCGATTCGAGGCTAAATCGAAAGACGTAACGCGTGTCTCCTTTGCCTTCTTTTTGAGTGATCAGAAGTGACTTGCTGGATGGGTCATATCCAAGACCCTCGGTATCGTCACTAGAAGAAAGGCTTGTTTTGACTCGGAGAGTCTTCCAATTGTCATCGTCGAGGACGAATAAGAATAAGTCTCCGTTGCTCTCAAGGACGTACACGGAGTCGCCGACAACTTCAACGCCTTCATAATCACCGCCGCCACCAAATTTGGCGTCACGGACAACCTTACCCGTGTTTGTACTGATCCAATACACGCGACCCACTTCGTCCTGTACGGCAAGCAAAAGCGAGTCGTCAAGAATGGTAAGCCCGCTTATTTCGTTCAACCGACCGGGCAGCTCAATGGTCTTAATCGGACTCCCGAGATCGTAAACAAGATCATCAAGATCGGAGGGAATGTCGATTGACCAGTTCGTCGAATCTGAGGAAGCGGTCGATATTGCAACCTGATTCGAACAACCAATGGGGCCGCCAACAAGCAAGAGACAAGCAGCCATGGGCGCGAGAAAATAACTGGTCAATTCTGCAGTTGTCACGGTCTTATATCCTTGAAGAGCTCGTTGAGAAGGTCTGAGAGGTGGCGGTCGTGAAAATCTATTCTGCCATAAGATTTGTGCCTTGCAGGGCCGCGGAACGTTGACCCGGTGTTCCGGCGGTCAGCACAATCGCCCGACAGGCTATATCGAGAGCCTCAGGACGTCGAGGCGAAAATACCAGCGCAATTTCCACGAGTTCGTACTGAGTTCGGATCTATTAAGATCCAGTGAGTAGATTACCGAAACACAATGCCCCTATCGAGTAATGAATACAGAAATCTCAACGTCGCCGGAGTCTCAACATCCTGAAGATTCTTCCAGCCCGCCGGGACCAAGTTTGGCTGGAGTCCCCGAGCGTGACTCCGCCGTTGTCCCTAAAAAGAAGAAGAAGAAAAAGAAGAAGACTAAGGACAGCGGCATTGGCTCGTCACGGGGAGTCGAGACAATGTTTAAATCCGCATATCGGGTCCACATGGACTTGACGGCACTTGCCGACTCCAAGGCAAACATTATGATCAGTATCAATGGGTTGATACTTTCGATAATTCTGGCTTCGATCGCCCCCAAAATTGATTCGAATAACTGGCTCCTGTTTCCAACGACGATAATGCTGATCTCTTGCCTTGCCGCGATTATCTACGCGGTCCTGGCTGCGAGGCCTCGGGTCAACGTCAGCGATATTACGATGGACGAGATAGAGGACGAGACCGCCAGTTTGCTGTTCTTCGGCAATTATACCCAATTTGACGAGAGCACGTTCATCACCGCAATGCGAAAACTAGCCGACGACCAAGAACTTGTGTACAAGAGCATGATGCGTGATCTGTATGGCATTGGTTCCGTCCTCAGCAAGAAGTTCGCGATGCTGCATCGAGCCTATACGGTTTTTATGTTTGGAATTACTCTGAGTGTCCTCGCTTTCATTGCAGTCTTCTTTCTCCAATCCTTCTGGCCCGGTCATTTAGGTTAAGTAGTTATGACACAACTTGAAGCCGCGCGAAAGTCGATGATGCAGATCAGGTATTGGGGGGTTCGTGGGACCATCCCAACTCCTGGGCCAGAAACGGTACGCTATGGTGGAAATACGTCCTGCGTATCCGTTGAGTTCGGCAATACCGTTCTTGTTCTGGATGCAGGCACCGGCGCGCGCCTGCTGGGCGAACAACTATTTGGGCGTGAAAAGAACATCGTCTTTGTATTTTCTCATCGACACTTCGATCATGTTTCCGGTTTTCCATATTTCGTTCCGCTGTTTGATCCAGATCAGCAAATCAGCGTTGCAGGCATCCTGTCCGGGGACCAGCCGCCCTGGTATCCAACCGAACTCCTCGACGGCCAATTCTTTCCGATGTTAATCGATCAGATGCCTTGCAATCCAAAATTAATCGACGCGCGGAGTTATGATTGGGTGGCAGAGACAGGAATGTCTGTAGACCTTTTCCCAGTGGTTCACCCGGGCGGAGCAATGGGGTTTCGAGTTCAGGCCGGAGATTCAGTCTTTGTACATGTGCCTGACAATGAGCTCGGTTTGGACACGCAGACGGATGATCGCGTCGCGGAGTTCTGTCGCGGCGCAAACGTACTCTCTCACGACGCACAATATCTTGCGTCAGATTTGCCGATCAAG
>CBDTVC010000354.1:0-4362 GCA_965363925.1 uncultured bacterium
CGGCTGTTCGTCATCTCGACCGCGAGCCAGGAGGACGATGATTAATTGTCCAAGCTTTTCGTCAATAGACATTGAGGCAAGCCTTGAACGAACCCATGCGTCCGCGCCGGTTGTATCCCAACGCTGTAATTCCAACGCAGCAGCTGGAAACGTGGCAAGGAAATTGGCAATTCGATCTGGAGATGGAAGGTCAGATACGCCGATCGGCAGGACCAGATTGCCGGTCGCTTCTTCTGCGGATGGTCGTGATGAAGCGTCACTACTATTTCCACCCTTGAGCACACGATCAGAAGAGGCGCCTGACTGTTCACCTTCATGAACCGGCACAATTGATTCGGATGGAACACGTTCGCTTGACGCAAGCGGAAGACCTGGGTCCACACAACCGGCGAAGCCCACAAACAACAATACCGCCACGGTAAGGCTACAATTCCACTTTGCCATTGACGCCGTGGTAGCGGTCATAAAACTAACTCTGCTCAAACCAATTCTCACCAAGCTACGCGTTGAAAAACACTGACAAACCAAGCTACGCCGTACAAAACAACGTGACGTCGATAAACCGCCTCTAAACACGAGGCGCCGCCGGAGTCACGAACTTACTATCTTCACGTGGCAGAAAGCCGATGGATATGTGAGACAAAAACCGGCGCAACACCGAAAAGCTTTTTAACTCATACAAGGTCCGTACAATCAAGTTGCCTGTGCTCGTTTCTCCTTTGGCCGGCTTTTGACTCCAGTCCACTGAACCGCGAATCCGCCTCCGTTTTTCGCTCTCTGTCCATTTCCTAGTTTACAAGATCTCCCCCACCCAACGCTCGTGCATCGAATCCAGACCGAACTCCGTCGCATTCAGGTAGCGATACAGTCGATTGACAAACAAACGGCGGTTGTCATAATGGCAGCGGCACTTCTTGTCATTTTGCAAAGCAATATTGGCAGTCGTTCGGTTTTCAGGTCAAACTTTGCCGAATTTTTTGATCCACAGTGGCGGGGCGTGCTTTCGTGGGGCTGGTGGTTTGGCGTTCAGGGCGTACTCGGATTTGTGATTCCAGTAGCACTGCTTCGGTTCTGGAAAGGGTTGTCGCTTGCCGAAATGGGGTTGGGACTTGGCGACTGGCGACTCGCTCTTTCGCTTGGTGCGGTTTATCTGCCGCTTGTCGTCATTGGCACCTACATTCTTTCAGCACAGGACTCCTTTCAATCCTCTTATCCGCACTATCAAGGAGCGGCAATCAGCTGGAAGTTCTTTATCGTCTACGAATTGCTCTTCCTATTCTACTGGGTTGGATGGGAGTATCTATGGCGCGGGTTTGTGTTGTTCGGAACCGCCAAGGCGCTTGGCTACTACGCCATATTTGTTCAGGCGATGCCTTTTGCAATCCTGCACATGCAGAAGCCACTCCCTGAAGGATTACTTTCGATTGTTGGCGGCGTTGCACTTGGAGCACTGGTCTGGCGTTGTCGATCATTCTGGATCGCAGTGCCGATTCACGCTGCACAAATGTTCGTGCTCGATCTCTGGTGTTCACTCCGAATCCGCACCGGTAATTCAGGTGTCGGATGGTCAGACCTGTCGGAATTGATGCGGGAGCTTTTCTGACGAGCACTTCTGTGGGCGGTTGCCAAGCCTCCTTACACGCACGACCACATTACACGACAATAATCAGCACTACAGCGCTGAACGCTTACCAACCATATAGCAAACTAAGCTGATGGCCGGGCCCGCCGAACCCCTGCGAAAACGGAACAAGGGCATAGTCAAACCGGAACGGCAGGGCGTTTAGGCCAAGCCCAGCAGTAAACCCTCGTAAGTCATCGTTCGTGACAAAACCGGCCCGGGCGGTCAGCATCTCGAGAACTTGTGCGGCCACGCCCAAGTGAAATCGCGTACGGTCATCCGGCAGAATTCGGGACACGTCAAACGCGATGTGGGCGTTTAATAAGTCGCTCGCATCGTCCAACGAGATAACCCTGAACGGATACAGAGCGATACCCGCGCGAAACGTCGTCGGAATCTCGGTCAATATTCCTGCCACTTCGGATAACCGGCCGACGTTTAACAGCGATACGCCAACTCGGATACTCTCGTCCTTGATCGCCGCCTGAACGCCGATGTCCACGCCAAAACCACGGGTCGGTGTCCTGATGACTTTTTCCGAAAGAAACTTCGCGGCCACCCCAAGACGGACCGGCCCCAGCCGCCTGGCGACTACCACACCGGCAACTATCGACTCCACCTCTTCACCGGAAAGGCCTTCCGATTCAAACCCGGAAGCGCCAATTCCGCTCGCCAGAACAAAACCTCCTGCCGTCATTCCGGGACCAACTACAAACTGAGATCCGATGGCGTACGTACGCGAGGTACCGACCCAGATGTGGTGTGCAATCGCTACTGAGTTGGCGGTCGCGCCGGCGAGCCCGGCGGGGTTCCAAAAAGGCGCAAAGGCATCATCCGCCGTTGCCACATGTGCATCACCCATAGCACCGGCTTCAGCATTGACCCCGATCTTCAACGACTCGAACGTGCTGCTCTGACCAAAGACCGGCGTAACAATCCAGTAGAGACAAAACAAAAGAACCGTACGCATGGGAGCAAACCCGCTACATGAAGAGCCGCTACATGAAAAGCCGCAGCGTAATGATATTCAGAGTGCCAACCGCATCGGGCTCAAGCACAATCGCGTACGCTGCCTCGACGGTTATATTCCCAACGGGTTGTCTAACCGAGAAACCCGCTGATGGGGCTATGCCGCTTAATCCGTTGTTACCAATCCTGTCAACACCAGCCCGGACCGAAAGCCCTTCGACAAAATCATACTCTGCACCTAGCCGAAATTGTGACGATACACGTCGGATTTGTTCACCCTCAATCCGCTCTGCCGGCTCGCCGCCAACAATTTCTACAAACTGGGAGCGAGCCTCAACTGTGGCTAGAGTGAGCTCGTACTCCCCCAGTACCCGAGCCTTTTTCTCGAGCAGGGAATACGAAAATCCGGTGAGGATATGGCGAGGAAACTTGTCGCTTGTGGTTTTCCCGTTTGCACCAAAAGCACCGGATGAATTCCAGGTGTAACGTGCAAGCAAGTCGTCAAACGTTAACCCAACAGAAAGGTCGTCAGTAACGGATGCAACAACGCCTAGATCAAGGCCGACAGTTCTAACCGGGTTTAATCCAAAGTATATGTCGGACCGGAATAGCTGAAGCCCGATACCCGCTGAGACGCGGTCTGACAAGCGCAATCCAAAGGCGACGAAAAAAGCATACTCGCTAGTCTTAAGGTTTTCCGTATGAAATCCAGAATTGTCTCGTCCGTCTATCTTAGAGACGCCGGCATGCGTGAGACCGATGGCAACACCAGCCCGCGGCCTGAGGGGAGTCGCGAACTGCGCATACTGTAATTCCCGATCAAGTCGAAGCAAAGCTGCCGAAACAGACAGGTTCTGCGCGGGCACAAATGGAGCAAGCGCCGGGTTGTAGTACGGACTTGCAGAACCGGATACGTCCGCAACCAACGCATTGCTGAGACCTAAACCGCGCGCGCCAAACCCTACACGTGAGAATATCCCCGTGGATTGGGCAACCACCGTGGGCGTGGATGCGACAAGCAATAGCACGCCAGCCAAAATCACGAACAGATGGCCGCGATTCATGCCGTGGATCATCGCATGGCTCTTAGCGACTTCGTTGCGTTTCGTTGATGATTGTTCGTTTGTCAACATCCTCACTCTACCAATAGAATCTTGCCCCAGAACTTCCCGCTACCTGTATCTACTGAGTAGAAATAGGTCCCATTCGGTAACCGGGTTCCGTCACCATTTGCACCATCCCACGTTGTTTCTTGAATACCGGGCTCCTTACTTTCCATCGGGAGTTGTCGTAATTGATTCATCCGGAAGTCATAGATCTTGACGTCCACCGTTGTCGCGCTAGCGACTTCGTAACGGAGGCGGACAAACCGATCAGCAATAGGCGAGAAAGGATTCGGATACGCAAACGTCTCAACATCCGGGGCTTCATCTGTGACAGTCTCCGGATGTAGCGGTACTTCAACACGGAAAGTCCGCCATGTTCGGCCGCCGTCGCGGCTTCGCAACAAACCATCCGACGTTCCAACCCAGACCACATCGTCGACGGTTGCTACAGAGAGAACATCCGCACCCACCTGGATCCGCCGATCCGAAGATGTTTCCAGATCGAAATCTCGTATCGTTTCCCAGGTTCTGCCATCGTCGTCTGAGAAGAAAAGACCACTTTCGCGGCCGGCTACGTACACTCGTTCAGCCGTGAATGCGAAGTCGATAAACCGCTCACCGACGAGTACCTGCTCGTACGTTTCACCGCTATCGCGCGTCACAGAG
>CBDTVC010000355.1:0-4362 GCA_965363925.1 uncultured bacterium
CGCAAATCTTCGCAACGGCGACCTCGGGACAGCCATTGAAGCCATAAATCAAATAGTTGAAGAAACTCCGATTCCGTCCGGTTTGTCCGTTTCTCTTGCAGGGCAGAGTCGAGAGCTGACACGCAGTTTTCGATCATTGCTTTTTGCGCTCCTGCTCGCAATGTTTCTTGTCTACCTCGTGATGGCCAGTCAATTTGAGTCACTGTTGCATCCGTTTGTGATCTTCTTTTCGATTCCCCTCGCATCGATCGGGGCGATCTTTGCGCTCTGGGTAACTGGCTCGTCGATCAGTGTCGTCGTTTTTATTGGGCTAATTCTCCTTGCGGGCATTGTCGTCAACAATGCAATTGTTCTTGTTGATCTTATCAACAAGTTGCGGCAGGACGGCAAACCTAGAAAAGAAGCGATACTGGAAGCCGGTGCATCGCGCCTGCGGCCCATTCTAATGACGACCCTAACGACGATACTTGGGCTTGCTCCGCTTGCGATCAGTTTCGGCGAGGGGCAGGAAATTCGGGCACCGATGGCGATCACCGTTATCGGAGGCCTTGCCGTTTCGACACTGCTTACCCTGATCGTAATACCAGTGGTATACGACCTGCTCGACCGCACGCCTGTCGCAAGTCCAGCCAAATCCACTTCGTGACGCACTAAAGAAATCCAGGTTAAGATGAAGCTTCCTGACTTTGCCCTGCGTCGCCCGGTTACGACTTCCATGTCGTTTATCAGCGTGATACTCGTTGGCCTGATTGCGACGAAACTCATTCCGTTGGAGTTCTTCCCGGAAGTGGACGCGCCATTCCTTCAGGTAGACCTCCCCTATCCGGGTTCGAGTCCTGAGGAAGTGGAACGGCAGATCACAAAGCCTGCTGAAGAAGCCTTGCTGACAATTTCCGGAGTCAAGAGTATTTCGTCGTTTGCCAACGTCGACGGTGGCAATGTAAATCTGCGGTTCGAATGGGGAATTGACACGAAGCAGAAAGCGATCGATGTTCGCGAAAAACTCGACAATGTGCGTGATCAATTCCCAAGCGACTTCAAACGGTACTACGTGAGACGCGAATCTATGGGCGCGATGCCGATCCTGGAACTTCGAGTTTCTTCAGACCGGGATTTGTCGACCTCATATGATCTCCTGGATCGGAAGCTTAAGCGTCCGCTAGAACGCCTGGAGGGCGTGAGCCGTGTCGAGCTAAATGGAGTCGAACCCAGAGAGGTGCGAATTGAGCTACTGTCGGATCGGGTCTCCGCCCACGGTATCGACCTTGTTTCTTTGGCGTCCAATCTGCAACGAGCCAACTTCGCGGTATCGGCGGGGTCGATCTCGGATGCTAATCGACGGCTGCGGGTCCGGCCGATGGGATCGCTAACAACGGTCGAGGAGATTGGGCGTCTCGTAGTGTCGCCGGCTGGAATTCGCCTGCAAGATATCGCAACCCTCGTTTACGATGAGCCGATTGTCGAATACGGCAGACACCTGGATCGTTCGTTTGCGATTGCAATTTCCGTAAGCAAAGAAGCAGGAGCCAATACTGTGGAGGTAGCAGGGCGCATCCTGGCTGAGCTCGAACAGCTAAAGGATGACCCGGAAATGCAGGGAATCAGTCTGTATGAGATGGAGAATCTGAGTGACGGCATTGTTTCATCGCTTACTGAACTGCTGAAGTCAGGTGTCATAGGGGCGTTCCTGGCCTTCTTCGTCCTGTTCTTCTTCCTGCGCCGCATCACGACCACAATGATTGTGGCGCTTGCTGTTCCTGTCTCCTTGCTGATCACCGTTGGTGTACTGTATTTCGCCGGTCTCTCCCTCAACGTGTTGACGATGATGGGGTTGATGATCGCTGTTGGAATGTTGGTAGACAACGCTGTTGTAGTCACCGAGAGTATCCACCGTCATCAAGTTCTCGACCCGACACATCCATACGCCGCGACGCTTCGAGGCGCCAAAGAGGTCTCCCTGGCCGTGACGGCCGGCACGCTCACGACCGCAATCGTCTTCTTGCCGATGATTGTCAGTCAGGCGGATGAGGTGTCCCTGTTCCTGAAGCACGTCTCGATCACAATTTGTGTGGCCCTCGCCGCATCGCTGTTGATTTCGTTGACCATCGTACCGATGCTGATGAGTCGACTGACTATCTCCCCGGCTGAGAGCAAGCGGACAATTGTGGATCGGTTTGTCGAGTGGTATACAATTGCGCTCCGCTGGACATTGCGACACCCGTCTTGGTCCAGCCTAATTGCACTACTCGTGCTTGTAAGCATTGCGATCCCGGCGCCCTTGATCTCTACGGATTTCTTTGACGACGAAAACGGCGAACGCCGGATTCAGCTCCACTACCACCTTGATGGGACCTACACCCTGGCGCGCGTTGAGGCTGCGGTAGATCTAATCGAAGATTATTTGTATCGGAATGAAAATGAATTTGAAATTGAATCGGTCTACAGCTGGTACACGCCGACTGAAGCTCAATCAACCTTGTTGCTTACGGAAGAAGATGAGTCCGTACTGGATACGGAGGAGTTGCAGAAGCTAATTACAGATAGCTTGCCGAAGCTTGCCATCGCACGCCCTAGCTTTTCCTGGCGCGACAACCGGGACGATCGTGAGGGAGTTCGCGTTACCATCCGCGGCGAATCGAGTACGCGACTTGTCGAATTGTCTTACGAACTGGAGCGGATTATGAGCCGGCTTCCCGGCTTTGTCGATGTGCTTTCCGAGGCAGAACTTGGACGGGATGAGATTCATGTGCGCGTAGACCCGGAAAGAGCGAAGCGTCGTGGGCTTTCAGCGCAGCAAGTTGCCAGAACTGTTTCGACGGCGTTGCGGGGACAGGATCTTCAGCGCTTTCATTCGGAAAACGGCGAGGTTTCGGTTCGGCTACAGTTTCAGGATCAAGACAAACGAACGCTTGACGATCTGGCTAACATCACGCTCGCAAGTGGCTCGAACGAGGTTCCGGCTCGACTGGCATCGGTAGCGTCAATTCGTCGCACTACAGGTCCGAGCGGTATCTATCGCGAAAACCGGATGACCTTGATCGGCGTGCATGCCGGGCTCGACGGCATTTCGCAGGATGAAGCGCGCGAGCAACTCTCCAATCTGCTCACCCAATTTAGTTTCCCACCCGGATACTCGTGGAGTTTCGGCCAGCAGTTCGACGACGAGGAGGAGTCGCAAATGATCATGCTGCGAAACCTGCTGTTGGCGCTGATCCTGATCTACCTCGTAATGGCAGGCCTGTTCGAGTCGCTCATTCATCCAGCGGCAATCTGGTTTTCGATTGCGTTTGCAATCGTTGGCGTGTTCTGGTTTTTTCTGATTACCGGAACGGGTCTTACGATCATGGCGATGATCGGCATTCTCGTTCTCATTGGCGTTGTTGTAAACAACGGGATTGTTCTGGTCGAACACATCAACACGCTGCGAGGACAGGGTATTCCACGCTCAGAAGCAATTCTTCAAGCGGGCCGTGATCGCTTCCGGCCGATAGTCATGACCGCAGGGACAACGGTACTTGGGCTGATTCCGCTTTGTATCGGAAAGACGTTGATCGGCGGTGATGGGCCCCCCTATTATCCGATGGCCCGAGCAATTGTCGGCGGCCTGAGCTTTTCGACCGTGGTCACGCTCCTTATCTTGCCGACCATCTACATACTGATGGACAACCTTCGCAACTGGAGTCGCGACGCTGTGAGCTTTGCTTCGGGTAGGACCAAACAGGTCTAGTGCGCATTGGTTGTCCCAGCTTCCGCCCAGTGCAAGACAACGCTATTAACGACGAATTCCAAACTCAGGTAACTTCAGATCCGCAAGTCGCTGCAGCGTATTTGCGGAATGGTGAGGTGGTGGCCTTTCCGACCGAGACTGTGTTTGGACTCGGAGCTGATGCCACCAATGAAGTCGCTATCAGCAAGGTCTTCATTGCCAAGGAGCGTCCCGCCGATAATCCGCTGATTGTGCATCTATGTGACATCAGTCAGTTTGGTACTGTGTGTGAACGAGTACCTCCGATCGCGGAGATACTTGCGCGAGCATTAATGCCGGGACCGATTACTCTTTTGCTTCCACGTTCGCCGGCGTTGTCGTCATTGATTACTGCGGGCTCTCCCCTCGTCGGCATCCGTATTCCGCGGCACGACGTTGCACTCACGTTTCTTGAGGCATGTGGACGGCCGGTCGTTGCGCCGTCCGCTAATCGCTCAGGGCGCCCTTCACCGACGTCGTGTGAAGCGGTCCTGGCAGATATGGACGGGAGAGTCGCATGTGTCCTTAAGGGAGAGCCAACTGAGATTGGTCTGGAATCCACTGTTGTCGATGTATCCGGCAAAACCCCGTTGATAGTCAGACCCGGAGCAACAACA
>CBDTVC010000356.1:0-4356 GCA_965363925.1 uncultured bacterium
GACCTAGAAGCGCCGCAGCCTCATCCAACCGGCTCTGGCGGAGTCGGATCGCCGCCAGTGCGCTGATCCGGTCGATCGACCCGTGGCGGTTAACGACGAACTGCAGGACATCTCCAACGGCTTCATCATGATTCGAACTCTGCACGCCGAAACCAAGCGCTTCGTCGATTATGCCGTCATTGAAGGGCTGCCAGTTAAGTATGGCTCGGTAGTACAGAAGTGCGTTTGTCGTGTCAGACGCACTACGTGCCGTTCTTGCAGCGACCAGTAGAGCCTGCGACATGGTCTCCGGGTTTCTAATTACGGTAACAGCCAGCGAATCGCCGAGTCCGCCAGCGGACCGTTCCATTAATAGGCGTGCCAGCGACGATGCTTGCTCCTGCCCGGTTGCTGTCTTGTTAAACGGATAGCCACCCCTTAGCCTGGCAATCTGTATCTCGGCGTGTGCCCGACCGATCGGATCCAAATCAACTTGTTTTGATATTGCCGTGTTGCGTACTCGAAGACTCGGGTGCTTCACAAGTTCGTCGAAGTACACTCGCGCAATTTTCTCGTATCCATCGTGGTTCGGATGGAGATGATCCGTAAATAAGTCTGCTCCCTCGATTCGAGTCGCGCTCGCATTCATGATCGCCGACTGAACGTCAACGTGTATAACAGACTCTCTTTCGGCAGCTTCGCGGAGCACGTCGTTTATCGCCTCGGGTGCACGAAATCGAATATTGTCAGTCTCTTTCGCTTCGAGAAATGCATCCCGACTTTCGGACGCTCTATCGAATAGAAGCTTGACGCCTTCCTGGAATTTGCCTGCCGACTCGGCATTATCACCAAGGGGAGCTTGATCACGAAGATTTGACGTCAAGGTACCGACGTAAACCGGTATCCCCTCCTCTGCAAAAAGGGCGATGACGTCGTCAATGTTTGACTTGAACTGTTCGATTCCAGCTCGGTATGTCTTCGAGTCAAAATCGATAGTCGCATCACGAACAACTTGCGCCATCAGGGTTCGATCGGCACCCGGCTGACCGGCCTGGTCTGGCGAACGCCGCAGAAGTCCCTCCATCCAACGGTAGAGTACAAGCGTCTTAAGTCGAAGCACAAGTCGTTTAAGAAGCAGACTGTTGCCGAGACTGTTTATTGAGCTACCTGCTCCGAATGCGCCGTAGTATTCGTTGTGGCCTGCGTAGATCACCACCGCATCCGGAGACTTGGCCAGTACGGCCTTCCTGATATCCCAGAGCGTGTAGCTGTTGACGGCCGTTAATCCCAGGTTGATAACCTCGACGCGCTGATCCGGCGCCGCCGTTTCGAGCATCGTAGAAAGTTGGGCTGGGAAGCCGTAATAGAATGGGTATGGAAATCCTGCCGCCGACGATCCGCCCAATACGAATACCCGAAACGAACCGGGCTGCTTCTCTTGGCGGAACGGATTGTACGCGATCCCCGGTCGAAACCCGTTAAAGTAGCGCGGCACATAACGCGGGTTCATTGCAACATAGTCGGGCTTACCCGGCAGCTCGACAAAAAGGTGCTGTTCTCCTTCCCCAACACCAGCGAGACGCAGAACCCCCTCCACCACAACAAAGAAGAGTAGCGGCAAAAGCGCGGCAAGCAAAGTAAAGCCAATCTTCTTTTTTTTCATTCCTGACTGACGGTAACATTCAGAAAATCGCAACGGGTCAATACGCGATTTTTATCGACTCCACAATCCCAGCGCAGTAGCCGGCGGAGTTCCATTCGTCGAACAATCCAAGCTATAAAAAAACCGGACCCGCGTTTGGCGTGGCCCGGTTTGGATCCTTCTGAATTCGTCTGGCGACTCTAAAAATAGGTCCTGAAATCTGCCATCTGTGTGTTACCAAGCAGGTCAAACGGAACGTACGCGAAGTCAAACCCTACACGAATCCTCGACACACGCAGGTCCAGACCAGCTCCTAACGTTAGATGACTGTCGACGTTGTCGACAAAGGCGTCTTTGTAGCCCCCACGAAGCTCAAGGTTAAACGTCTTGTTGCCAAACTGTAGAAGCGCACCAAAGTCACTATTCAAGTTGTTGTCGTTGCTCTGGTTAGCATCCGCGACCAAAAACAGCGAGGAAAACGAAGTCTTGAAGACTGGTAGTGCAACGCCAAACTTAAAGGAAAGCGGTAGATCCCATGAATCAAGTTGGATTCTACCCGGCACATCCGGATTGTTGCCACTGTTCGATTCATCAACATCAACGAAGACCTGAACGTTGATTCCTTCCATCTGCATCTTCTGACCAAAGTTCATAATCGATGCAGACAACTGCAATCCGTTCAGATAATTGGTTTCGAGTACAAAACCAAAATCAAACGCAATCGCGTCGGCCGACATATCCCGAATGCTTTCGCGGATATACTTAACCGTTCCACCAAAGTAGAACGATTCCGTGAGCGGCTGTGCGTAGGTCAATCCCAAACTGAGGTCACTCGAAGAAAACGTCTCTCCCGTTCCTTCCGGAAGTTCGATCGTGCGAACCTTCATATCTCCGTAGTCGACCGATGCAATGCTGAGGCCGATCACGCCGGGACCAACCCCAGGGACGACGATCCCCGCTGCATTGTAGTTGATGTCAGCCAACCACTCGTAGTGAGTCAGGAAAAGGCTTCCTTTATGTACACCAGCGTACGGACGGGCCGCGCCAGCAGGGTTCCAGAAGAGCGCGTCACCACCTCTGGCGAGCGTCGTATAGGCATGCCCCAACGCTTGTCCCCTTGCACCCGTTCCAAGTGTCAGGAATGGAGAGGCCGTCGTACCGACTCGGCTTTGACCCTGAGCATCAGGCGAACAAAACACTAGGATGGCAATGCCGAACAGTGCAGCTATTTTTTGAACTTTGTTCATTGTCGTCTTATAAACGGTGCGTTTCACCAATAGTGCGCTAACCAAGATCCCGATAGCCGAGGTCAGGCGTGGTCACTTTACAAGTGCGAATTTGCCAACGTGCGTGCCAATGCCTGGAGCATCGACGTGAAAAATGTAAACACCGAATGCAACGTCCTGCTGTCCTTCGGTTCGCAGGTCCCACCATTCAGCACCATCGGATAGACCGCCGGAATGATCGAGTGTCCTGATCAATTCACCACGAATGTTGAAGATCTTGATTGTGCACTGCGGCGGAAGATTTATAAACTGAATACGTCGTTCGCCTCGACCTTCAATCTGAGCACGTGGTTCGAACCCTGATGCACCGAAATACGGATTGGGTACAACCGCAATTTGATCCAGAGTGCTTTTTGCCGAGTCCGAATCGATAATGGACTCGCGAAGCGAAAACTGGAACATATCGCCGGTCGCAAACGGGCGAAACGAAGAAATCCGAAGCACATCACCGGGGGATGGCGGAACAGAGTTGTCGGGGTCGATTGGGGAAAACGTAATCCGGTAGCGGAATCTTCGGGCACCGGCAACGCGCTCGAAAATAATCAGATCATCGCCTGGATCAAATACGCCAGATTCGTTATTGTCTTGGATAAGGAGATCAACTGCCTCTTTCTTCGTGGCATTGATGGCATAAATCGGAATCTCCTCCCGCAGGAAACCGAACAGACGATCCGGCCTGTACAGCGAATCTGTGGGCGCGACCCAACGCAGTTCGAAATCAAACGGCGTTGTCTGTCCGGCCCCCGTCGTATCCTCACGAATCTGCGCAAACCAGTTCGTAGTCAATCCGTCAAGAGTCGTCGGATTTGGACTGTACAACTCGTTCGGAGAACCCTGATTCGAGACGTAGCCGGTTCGCGAAAGGTCCGCCTCGGGCTCCTCGTCGTTAAAGAACTCGATCGTAAAACCATCAATGTTTGGCGACACTTCAACTAGGGGCGACCGGTTGAAGACGATCTCGTTTGCCGCAACGTTTCGGACCTGAAAAGCCGTGGTTTCATAAAGTGCTGTATTGGGGACCTCCTCGCTAAAGAATTCCACCTGATACACTGCATCAAATTTGGCGTCTGACTCCAGAAGCAGTCGGATACCGATTGACCCGGAACCGATGCCCCTCGTAACTTCCGAAAGGTCCTCGTTCGCTCCTCCTTGTATGAAACCGCCTGGCGCTGATCTCGGAGTCACCACGGCGGCGTTCTGAGAGAATCCTGTCAGGTTTCCGGCCTGGTTAACACTGACATTAAAAACGTTCTCCTGTGGATCGATCGGATCTGCGTCTGGATTGATCGAATCCGTGAAGCCACGATCGTAGGCAACCAGCGCATAGTAATACGTGATGCCATTACGCACATCTTCGTCGACGTAGAAGTACTTCAACCCGGTGTCGTTGCCCAGACTGTAAGCTGCTTCTCCCCCAAGCACTGACACGGGGCCTTTGATTCCGTCAAT
>CBDTVC010000357.1:0-4353 GCA_965363925.1 uncultured bacterium
TACGGATACTACGTCCAGTTAGGCGATGACGAGCAAGAAGGCAAGCCGAAGCGGATGTCGGTTCCCAAAGGAGTAACGCCATTGGAAATGCCTTTTCAGCAAGCGCTCGACTTGCTGGCGTTACCGCGACGGCTTGGCGAACATCCGGAATCAGGTAAAGATATACTGGCGCACATCGGCCGCTTCGGGCCGTATGTTCAGCACCAGCGAGTGTACGCGTCGATCAAGGTGCCCGAAGACGTGTTTACGATTTCGTATGATCGCGCCATGGAGTTGATCCTGGAGAAAGAGGCCAAGAACAAGCCGCTTCGTGAGCTGGGCGTGCACCCCGAAACCACCGAGCCGATCAACATCTACGTCGGGCGCTACGGGCCGTACGTCAAGCACATCAAGACAAACGTGTCGTTGGCGAAAGATATGGACCCCGAGTCCGTGACACTTGAGCAAGCAATTGTCTTGATCGCGGAGAAAGAAGGCAGCAAGGGAAAGAAGAAGACCGCCAAAAAGAAAACGGCCAAGAAGAAGACTGCTAAGAAAAAAACTGCCAAGAAAAAGACGGCGAAAAAGAAGACGGCTGCCAAAAAAACAGCGGCCAAAAAGAAGACAACGAAGTAAGGCAGACTTCACTGGCTTCAGCCAAGTCGAGCAATAGTACTGAGGTGAAATGTCTAACGACCAACGTCTCCGTCTCCCGACTTCACGGACGCTAGGATGTTAATGTAGCTCAGCCATCGCTCTTCGTCGATGAGACCCTGCTCAACGTTCTTGATGATCGCGCAGTCTGGCTCATGGTCGTGCGTGCAATTCGGGAATCGACAATCGTTCAGGTACGGGCGAAACTCAACGAAGTGGTGCCCAACCTCTTCCGGCTTAACATCGACAATACCGAACTCTCTCAATCCCGGAGTATCGATTAGAAAACCGCCAGACTGTAACGGGTAAAGTGTGGCGTTGGATGTTATGTGTCGTCCCTTCCGCGTCTTGGCGCTGACCTCAGCGGTGCGAACATTGAGGTCAGGCTGAATAGCGTTGATCAGTGACGACTTGCCGACACCGGAGGGGCCTGTCAAGACAGTCGTTTGCCCACTGAGAAGTTCGCGCAACTCTTCTATACCGTGCCCCGATTTTGTACTCGTAAAGAGCACGGTGTAGCCGAGACTGCGGTATAGTTCGCGATAGCTTTCTACAGCATCCCGGATTGCCTCCGACATCAAGTCAACTTTGTTGAAAATCAATCCAGCCTTGATGTCGTGATACTCGGCCATCACAAAGAAGCGATCGATAAAACCGGGGTTGAGCTTTGGGAGTAGTATTGACTGGACCGCCCAGGCAAAATCCACGTTGGCAACAATTACGTGTTCTAGGCCTGGGCGCCTGCCCGCTGCACGGCGGACGAGGCGGTTCTTGCGCTCATGGATCTTCGTTATGAGTGCGAGCTGTTGTTGCGTGCTATCCTGCGAATGAATTCGCAAGGTCACGCGGTCGCCAACTGCTATCGGATTGGTCGCCAGCCGTTCATTTAGTCGAAATTTCCCCCTGATTTGCGCACGGACTATCTCCAGACCCACCTGTACTTCATACCAACTCCCAGGGGAACGAATAACCACGCCATCAACAATGCGCTCTTCTGATTCTGGATTTGTACCCCGTTCGACTTCTTGACGACTGTGAGGGTCTGGTCGATCACTGATTGACCGACTTGCCTCGCGTTGTCCAGAGCGACCTTTGGAACCGGCAGGGTCGGTTTTGTGCTGCTCCGGCTTGCCATCTGGATCAACGCTCATTTAGTGATCAAGTGAAAGGTTTGGGTCATGGCAGGATTTAGGCCGGGTATCGGGCAGTTAAGCGAACTTCACAATTGTGAAACTACGGATGTAAGATTTCGTGTACTAATAAGTACTTAACCGATAACGGCCTCCGCGGTTCTATAGGATGGCTTCTGACAACGATGCGCTTCTAAAACGTTATGCGCTTTTAGAACGTAATGCGCTTCTAAAACGTAATGCGCTTTTAATACTATGGCAACGAAACAAGACCGAACGGATTACGGCGAAGCTAAGGATGCCTTCGATACGCTTGAACTTGAAGAAAAAGCTCTGTTCATTGTAGAGGCGGCTTTTTCAACCGTGTTGAAAGGACTTGAAGAGTTCACTTCAGCTATCAGCGACACAGTTGATGAAATGGTCAATCGCAGAGATTGTTGCTCGGATTCAGACGAGGCGCATGAGGACGAGGGAGCGCCCGCCACAAAGAAGTCCGCAGCGCGGAAACGGCCAGCTCGAAAGACGACGACTCGGAAGAGACCATCCGCAAAAAAGAAGGCCGGCACGACTAAAAAGCAGGCACCGAAATCTGATTCGGATGACTAAGGATCCTAATCATAACGACGCGGACAAGCGGCCGCTCCGCCTTGAAAACCCAACCTTGCTCGGCAAAGTAGTAGGCCTGAGTTCCGTGGCTGCCAAGGCGGTATTCAGCGGTGTTGACCTCGTACTGAATACAGTTGCAGACATCGTTGTCGATGCGGAGAAAGCCTTTAAAGATGGGCTGGATCCCAACATTGACGACGCCAAAATTGTCGCCGAGCGCGAAAAGCGTAAATCGCGCCCCACTACCGGAAAGGATTCCAACCGCAAAGGTACCCGACGCCCAGGTGCCGACTAGTTGACAGTTACAGCAGATGGCGTGTCGATCGGACGACGATCTTTGATGTCAACCGTGAAAAACGCGGCGGGTTGTCTGATCGGTCGAGTCACGAGAACCTCATCAAGCAAGTCGTCGATTGTTTCCACGTACTTGACGCTCAAACCTTTGAGAGCGCCCGGTTTAATTTCGTCAATGTCCTTCTCGTTTTCGATGGGAAGGTAGACACGTTTGATACCAGCCCTTCGCGCGGCCAGAACTTTCTCCTTGATTCCACCGACGGGCAACACAAGTCCTCGAAGCGTAATCTCTCCAGTCATTGCGACCGTCGACTTCACGCAGCGTTGGGTGTAAATCGATACGAGTGCAGAAGTCATTGTGACCCCAGCTGAAGGACCGTCTTTTGGGACGGCACCGGCTGGAACGTGAACATGGACGTCCCAGTAGCGGAATGCATCGAACGGTATTCCGAGGTCATCCGCATTCGCCTTTACATAAGAAAGCGCGGCTTGGGCAGATTCTTTCATTACGTCACCAAGCTGGCCCGTAAGTATCATTCTACCTGAGCCTCTTGAAACGGATGCCTCGATAAAGAGGATGTCTCCACCTACTGGAGTCCACGCCAGTCCAGTCGCGACCCCCGGTACTTTCGTTCGTTGCGCGACATCAGAGTTGAATTTCCGCGAGCCGAGGTATTCCTTGATGTCCGACTCCTTCACGGTGGAGGACTTGATTTCGTTTGTCGCAACTCGCTTGGCTATTGCCCGCGCAACGGCTCCAATCTGTCGCTCCAATTGGCGCACACCCGATTCACGGGTGTGTCCATCAATGATCAGATTCAACGCCGCGTCTTTGATCGTCAACTGACGCTTTGTTAGTCCGTTCTCCTTGGTCTGCCGTGGCACGAGGTACTGCTTCGCGATAGCCAGCTTTTCTTCCTGCGTATAGCCAGTTATCTGAATGATCTCCATCCGGTCTCGAAGTGGAGCCGGGATTTGATCCAGATAGTTCGCCGTTGCGATGAAGAGTACTTTCGACAAGTCATAATCCAACTCCAGGTAGTGGTCGTTGAACGCGGCATTCTGCTCCGGATCAAGAACCTCGAGTAGAGCCGAGGAAGGGTCGCCCCTGAAATCGGCACCAAGCTTGTCGATTTCATCTAGCATAATGACCGGGTTCATCGTGCCGGCTTTTTTCATCGCCTGAAGAATTCGTCCCGGTAGCGCACCGACGTACGTGCGGCGGTGGCCTCGGATCTCAGCCTCATCGCGGATGCCGCCCAAGCTCATCCGCACAAATTTGCGATCGAGTGCACGAGCAATGCTTTTTCCAAGGCTCGTCTTTCCAACTCCTGGCGGTCCATAGAAGCACAGGATCGGGGCTTTCATGTCGCCCTTTAGCTTCAGAACAGCAAGATATTCGACAATACGTTTTTTGACCTTATCCAGTCCGAAGTGATCCTCGTTAAGGATGTCCTGTGCACGGAGCAGGTCAAGCTGATCCTCCGAAAACTCAGACCAGGGAAGATCCAGAATCCAGTCGACGTAGTTTCGCGTGACTGCATAGTCCGGAGACGCTGGGTTGCTTCGCCCAAGTTTGTCGAGTTCCTTGTCGACAACCTTGGTCACGTATTCAGGTAAGTTCTTTTCTGTGGCTCGTTCGCGAAGTTCGTTGACGTCGCCGACGGTGCCATCCGATTCGCCCAGTTCA
>CBDTVC010000358.1:0-4349 GCA_965363925.1 uncultured bacterium
GCCTTGAAGTGTCGCCTGCTTGAAGTTGCCTGGGCGAACAGTCGTACCCTCTTATCCTCTCATCCTCCTATCCTCCTATCCTCCTATCCCTACGCTTCTTCGAGAATCCGGTCGGTTTTCGTCTCGTCGACGGGCTGGCCGTTTTCCATCTCAACTAACACCTTCGCGATTCTCTTGGCAAGTCGGCGACGGTTGACTTCTACGGGCTCACATGGCAGGCATTCTGGCAGACTTGCTCGTGGCTTCTGCCGCGAAGATGCGCCATTGCGCAGAGAGAGGCGCTAATAATAATCCGGCACGAAGCTGTGTTCCTCGAGCGGCGGACGAATATAGGTCGGATCTAACTGTCGCTCCGGCAAAACGATTTCCCGGGGATCGAGCTCGCGATAGTCGATGCATCCTAGCAAGTGTCGGATGCAGTTGAGACGCGCGCGCTTCTTGTTGTCGGCTCCGACGAGATACCATGGAGCCTGAGGAGTATCTGTTTGCAGCATCATGCGATCCTTTGCCCGCGAGTAGTCAACCCAGTGCCTTCTCGACTCCAAGTCCATGTCGCTTATCTTCCATCGCTTTGTCGGATCGTCGACCCGCGATCGAAAACGACGCTCTTGCTCCTCCGAGCTGACCGAAAACCAGTACTTGATAAGTATTATTCCTGAGCGCACCAGCATCCGCTCGAACTCGGGACACGACCTAAGAAATTCCGTGTACTCTGCATCAGTACAGAATCCCATCACGTGCTCGACGCCAGCCCTGTTGTACCAACTCCGATCAAACAGTACCAGTTCTCCCTCCGCCGGCAAGTGTTGGACATAGCGCTGAAAATACCACTGCGTTCGCTCTCGCTCCGTCGGAGCAGTTAGGGCCACCACACGACAGATCCGGGGATTAAGCGGCTGCGTAATGCGACTGATCGTACCACCTTTGCCAGCTGCATCCCGACCCTCAAAAATCACGACAACTTTGAGCCCCTGGCTCTTAATCCATCGTTGAAGTTTGACAAGTTCGACGTAAAGCTTGGCCAGTTCACGTTCGTATTTCCGATTGGAAATTCGTTTGGCCTCTGATGCAATATCTCCACGAAGTGGCTTGGTCAGCGACTGACTTCCAGCGTCTACCGAACTGTCAACCTTTGTTTGCTTTTTGGGGGATTTTGAACTCCTGCTCACGATAGTAGTGCTCCATCGTTCCTTCCAACCGATTTCGGTTTGCGGAACAGTTTTTGGAATTTTTGAACGCCGATCAAATACTGCCTCGGCCTTGAGGAAACAAAAGCTCTTCGAATTCGATCGATCGCCGATTGCCACTCAATTAACTCCAAGTTAGCATTTTGAGCACTATTTTACACCCGGGAGGGCGGAAGATTAGAAGAGAAGAAGATGGGAGGAGAAGGGGTTGCCTTCACGTTGACGCTCGCTTGAGTTTGCCAGGGCCAGCAGGTCTTACCCTCTTACCCTCTTACCCTCCTATCCTCTTATTCTCCGCCCTTAAAGTGGTCAAACCCGAGCGGGGCCAGTGACTCGACGCTACCGTCTGAATATTCGACCTTAACGCCGTCTTCCTGTTCGACGATTTCACCGATGACAGCGTAGCTGCTTTCTTTTAACTTGACAAGTTCACCGGCCGAGGCAGTAAAGAGTAGTTCGTAGTCTTCGCCTCCCTGCAAGGCATACACGTCAGCGTTGTCTTCGAACTCGGCAGCAACTCGGCGGGTAATATCGTGAACGGGAACGTCTGCCATCCGCAGATAGGCGCCACAGCCGCTTCGGCGGCAGATGTGATTGATCTCACTGGCCAGACCATCCGAAAGATCAATTAGTGCGGATGGTTGGAAGTCTGCCTCCTGCCATGCCTGAATGGCTCCGAGGCGTGCTACCGGGGCCAGGTTTCGATTGACGACGTACTGAAACTGCTTGATGCTGGGCATAAACGACTCGCCCTGTTTCTGCAGTTCAGCTCGTTCCCGAAACAAGACCTTCAGGCCGGCGAATGCGGATCCCACGTCACCGGTTACGCAAAGGATATCACCCGGATTCGCACCCTTGCGATACACAACCCGGTCTTCATCAACTTCGCCGATCGCTGTCACGCCGATCGTAAACTGCCGCGCGCCCGTAATGTCACCGCCAACGATGGCGACATCATAAGCGTCACAGACCTTTCGGACACCCCGGTAAAACGCTTCGACCATTTCAACGGAAACATGACCTGGTATCCCCAACATAATTGTGGCGTAGGCAGGCGCGGCGTTCATAGCCACAACATCGCTGATGTTTACGGTCAATGACTTCGCACCAAGATGTTCGAGCGGCATGAAGGACAAGTCAAAGTGAACGCCTTCGATCAAGGCATCTGACGTGACCACGTGCGCCTTTCCAGGCGCGGTCCGCAATACCGCCGCATCGTCCCCGATTCCGGCAAGAATAGACGGATTTGCGATCTCCCCCAGCACAGAGTCGAGTCGATCTATGAGTCCGAACTCTCCAATTTCACTAATGGGCGTAAAGGTGCCTTCCATTGTCTTCCGGGGTTTGCCAGTTTTTAAAAATTGCGACTACAAGGGTCGCATTACTCGCTCGTCGTGCTTTCGATCCATAGGCGGATAAAACCCGACTCAGTTTTGCGAAATGTTGCTTGATGGTGCAGTGGATTGCGGCTTGTATCCAAGTCTGGATGAGTCGCGGACTCACCCAAAAGCCACTTCGCCAAGAATGGCCGGCCTGGATGCACCAGTGACTGACGGCACGTTCGTAGGCATGCCATTCACGAACTCATGTGCAAGTACCGCAAAACACAGCGCTTCTTTGTAGTCCGGATCTTCACCAATTGTCGCCAACGAGTCCACCTGCATGGGTGCAAGCCGCCCGAGAAGTTGCTTCATCAGCGTTGGGTTCCGGGCACCACCACCCGAAACGAGGATATGGTCGATCCGAGTATCTGGAAATACAAAACGCTCCAATGCCTGCGCAACAGATTCAACCGTAAACGCGAGCGCGGTCGCCATCAAATCGCTAACTGAATCTGTATGAGCATCTTTCATCATCCGGATAAAATCATCGACGAACGCTGCGTCAAACAGTTCTCGACCGGTCGACTTCGGTGGCGACTTTGAGAAGTACGGGTTATCCAACAAAGTTGACAGCACAGTTGCATTTACTTTACCTGTCGCCGCAACCGTACCATCTTCATCGAAGGCAACACTCAGCCGGCGCCGCGCGATTTCATTCATGACTATGTTCGCAGGCCCGGTATCAAAAGCAACAACGTCAGTAAGGCCACTATCATGCACGTTCACGCGCGGCATCCCGTCAACGATCTTCGTCAGCGGACGAGACTTCAGTACCGTGAGGTTCGCAATCCCACCGAGATTCAGCAATACCCGGTTTTCCTTTTCGGACGTGAACCGGACGAAGTCGAAGTATGGAACAAGCGGTGCGCCCTGACCACCCAAGGCCATATCAGCCGATCTGAAATTGGTAACAGCAGGCACTCCCGTGGCGGCAGCAAGCACAGACCCGTCGCCCAGTTGGAGCGTCGACACAACGGGCGCACCGGCACACTCCAAAACTTCAGGGACGTGATAAACGGTTTGGCCATGGCAGCCGATCAAGTCCAGTGAATTGATATCGAGGCCGGATGACACGCAGGTTCTTACAACACAGTCGGCATAAAACGTTGAGAGCCGGAAATTGAGTTGACTGATATCGCGCACCGATGAGGAATCAGGGGCAGAATTCCGGAGCAGCATTGCCACGAGCTCATCCGGATACGGTTCGAAATGTGTCCCCAGGATGCTGATGGAGAGGCGGCGACCCGAACCCTCGATATCCGCGATCACTACATCAACTCCGTCGAGAGACGTGCCGCTCATAATTCCAGCGGTACGTCGGCACGTTTTGTCGATCAGAACCCGAATCGGTTGCGAGGCCGTATTCACGACTTTTGGCTGCGCATTTCCGCGGCTTTTGCCCGGAATTCTGTTGCTCGCACGGGGTGAATGGTGGCAAGCTTATCGTAAATCCTGGCTGACTCGGAAAACTGATTCTGGGCTGCGTAAATGCGCGCCAACGTTTCGGAGACCATTCCCTCGACATCGCTCCCAAGGTCGGGAATTGGGGCCGGATCACCATCTGGCCGTGGGACAATCCGGGCAGTTTCAAGCTCATCGATCAGATTGTCGAGATCATCGAGTGGTGACCCAGAGATAGCAGCGGGCTCCGGTGGCTCGTCTGCGTGTTCGATAGCTGCCTCAACGTTTTCCGCTTCACCTCCCGCAGTGTCGGCTCCCGCAGTGTCGGCTCCCACGGTGTCGACTCTCAAATTACCGTCGGATTTAACCTCTTCCAATT
>CBDTVC010000359.1:0-4347 GCA_965363925.1 uncultured bacterium
GGTCGTACTACTGGCAACGACGCTTGAGCAGCAAAACGGCGTACCCTTTGCGAACGAATGGGTAGCACGCAATTTGTTTGACAGTGAGGCCCGAATCGCCCTCGTCCAGCTTCTTACGGCGTTAGGTCTGAGTGACGAAGCCGCTGAAGCGTTAAGCGATGCGCGACGGATGGACCCGAACAACGCTGGGCTCTCGGCACTGGCTACACCGGATAGTCCAGCTGGGGAGTCACAGGATCCAGCAGACTTATTCTTTGGAGCCGCCGACGCCGCGTCCGAGATTCGAACTGCATTGATGTCTTACCCGATCGACCAAGCTCAACTCAATAAATTGAGGGCAACACTGGAACAGAAACGCCACGCTGGAGAATTGACACCTGCGGAAGTTGACGCGCTTGGTGTCGTACTCCTACGATCCGGATCGGTAAAAGAGGCGCTTGAACTGTTACAGCCAGCCTTACAAGTTGACGTTTCGCAAGAGGGTCGGTGGGCAATAACCGTTGAAGGGCAACGACGCACTGCCGCATTTGCAAAAGCCAAGCTATCGTGTATCGACGGGAGACTATTCTTTCCAGGTTCAGTCGATTTGTTGGTTGAGTGCGCCCTGACGTCCATAGAAAGTGGCGACGAAGCAGCCGCAGCAGAATACGTCACTCTCGCACAGCGCTACGCAGACGAGTCGCCTCCGTTGAACGACACAGAGGCAAAACTTCAGGTCGCGTCTGCCGTCGTTTCTGCGACCCAGCAAAACGACCAGGCTGCTGCAACGCACATTACGACTGCGCTCAGAATGAGTCCAAAGAATCCGGTTGTGCTCGCATACGCAGCGCACGCGTATTTCCTGTTGAACAATGAAGCCGAGGCTTTGCAATTTGCGCGCAGTGCAATTGATGCGGGCCCGTTAAGCGATGAAGCCCAATTGGTCGCCGGGAGGATCTACCTTAGTGCGAAGCTGTACAAGGAGGCTGAGGCTGCCCTTCGTAGCGTGTCCACCATCCAGGAAACGAATCCCGCCCTGTTCGAAATGATGGGTGATGTTTCCTCGCAACTTGGCGACTCCAATCAGGCGATTACGGCATACAGGCGCGCGCTTGAGCTCGACCCCACCAATATTGGTCTCCAGAAAAAACTTGATATTCTTGCAAAATAAGTGCAACGCCAAGGCACCTCATAGTCGTTCAGCTGGCCTATTCGCTGCATCCTTCGTACTGCTGTTGATCTCTGGTTGCTCCGGTTCCAAGTCTGCTGATCTCGATGCTTCGATGCCGGATGTGTTTCCCGACCATAGCCTTGCTCAGGTCGAAACGTACCTCAACGGTGCTGCGGATACTCTAAATTCGTTCGTGGCCAGAGCAAACGTTTCGGTTAGCTCTCCAAAGCAGAATCTCCGGTTTGGCAGTGTGATTGATCACCGAAAAGGTGATTCACTCTACATGAATGTGAAAGTTACGTTGGGTATTGAAGCGGCTCGAGCGCTGGTTACTCCCGATAGCTTTTTTGTGTATGACCGCCTAAAGAAAAAGCTGTATTTCGGCGATATTTCGAGGGCAGGTGAGGTATTCCCCTTCCCCTTGGATGGTGACGACCTGTTTGAAACGTTGCTCGGTCTCCCCGCTGCTAATCCCGCAGACAGTTGGGTGCTATCGTCGGATAGCGAGCATTATCAATTGAAAAGCGCCACAACGAGACGCACGCTCACAATTGACCCTCGGGTTTGGAGAGTTACCGAATACACTGAGCACGACAAGGACGGTAGGCTTGTTGAGAAGCGATCGTACTCTGAATTTGCATCTTTTGACGGTGTGATCTTGCCGCGGCGTTTCGTTATGTCCCGGCCGGTCGATAATACTACTGCGTCGGTGTTCTACAGGGCCGTGAATTTGAACCCGTCCAAACTAGCGTTCAACCTTGACTACAGCGATCGAGCAGAACGTATCCATGTCAGATAACGAACCAGACTGATGAATCTCAGCAATCCTTCTTACGGTAGATTATTCGTCGTATCGCGAATCCTCGTGCTGGTGTTGTTGTGCGTGGCCGTTGCGCAATCAACGGTCGCTCAGGACTCGGGGGATACCGAAAAGCGGCTGAACGAACTGAAAGAGCTTCTGGTGGCTGACGAAAATCGGCTTAACCGCAACCAGATGCAGGCGTCTGCCAGTAAGCAGGATCTGGACCGTGTTGTCCGCGAAATCAGGGTTCGCGAAGAACTTGTGGAAACCTATACGAAGCGTCAGCAAGAAATGCTTTCGCTTCAGGATACACTTCGCACGTCTCTAGAAATTGTTGATCTAGATCTCAAGAGACTGCGAACCGAATACAGGAGCCGGGCGACGCACGCCTACAAGTATGGCAGAAAGCATGAACTGGCCATGTTGTTGGCGTCCGAATCGATGACGCAGATGCTGGCTCGCGTTCGGTACCTGAAGCGGTTTTCGGACGAGCGGCGTAAAAGACTTGAACACATTACGGGTGCTTACAAACTACTTGACGACCAGCGAACTAAACTGCGCAATTCGTACGACCAGACGGCCGACCTGATCGTTGGCGCCAAAAGAGAAAAGGAGGAATTGGCGCGTTTGCGTTCTGAACGGTCACAGGTGATTACGGATTTGCGACGTCAGGAGTCGCGACTGAAAGAATCAATATCGACCCGCGAAACGGCAGTCCGCGAACTCGAAACACGTATGCGGGCAATCGTCGCAGAGGCAAATGCAAAGAGACGCGACGCTGGTGGACGGCCAGCCAGGACCGTAAATCTGACGGGCCCGTTCGAAGCGAACAGAGGCAAACTCCCGTGGCCCGCAATTGGTGTTGTACGTGAACCCTACGGCCTGGTGGTAAACCCAGTACATGGAACGACCACGCCAAACCTCGGCATTCTGATTGCAACGTCTCCATCCGCGGAAGTGAAAGCCGTATTTGACGGCCGCGTGGTGAGCGTCGACATCATGCCAGACCTGGGGACGTACGTCGTGGTCGAGCACGGCGAATACCATTCGGTTTACGCTAACTTCTCACTCCTCTACATCGGGAATGACGAAGAAATCAAAGCCGGACAATTACTTGGCCGCTCAGGGACAGACGCACAGCCGAAGGGTGAAGGCATCTTCTTCGCCGTCTTCAAAGGCGGAAAAGATATTGATCCGATTCCCTGGTTGGGACGACCGTAAGAGGCGCATGATTCGACCGCATGCCTTAGTTTGCCCGAATGGGTAATCGAAGCGTAATCACAGAGGCGGATGTATTGGCGGCTGCCAAACGCGGCGAGTCTCAGCTAATCCTGCCGAAACGTGCATTGGTCACGCCCCTCGGACGGGATACGGCCCGCAGAGTTGGAGTCCAACTCATTGAGGAACTCGGTAACCGAAGTGCTACTTCTGATAGTGCCACCTCCCGCAACACCGCAAGTAGGAACGCACGGCCTGATGCGTTAAGCAGTATCGGCGGTGGTTTGCCGGTGTCGTCCAAAGAGTCCAAAGAGTCCAAAGAGGTCTCGCCAAACGCCTCTCCCGCTCCTCGAGTAGTCGCAATTGGCGCCGATCATGGGGGCTTCGACTACAAGCAAGAGCTGGCCAATCATATTGAGGGACTTGGGTGGACGATTCTCGATGTCGGAACACATTCTAACGCCCGATGTGACTATCCGGATTTCGCTTTTGCCGTTGCGCACGCTGTCGCGATTCGCGAGGCCACCTTTGGCGTCATGATCGACGGCGCGGGACCCGGATCAGCGATTGTGGCCAACAAAGTCCATGGAATTCGAGCTGCATGCGCCTACATGGAATTTGCAGCATTTAATGCCCGCGCCCATAACGACTGCAACGTCTTAACCCTGGGCAGTCGGGCCATTGGTATCGAAGTCTGTAAACGGATCGTTCGGGTGTTCCTGGAAGTCCCCTTCGAAGGCGGTAGGCATTTAGACAGAGTTAACAAGATCCGCGACGTCGAGAACCACTTTGCGAGGGACCGCCGGCGCAGCTGAGTTTGGCTCTCAGCGCAATCCGAAGTATTTTAGTGTACTGATCCCGTATAAACCCGGCGGATAAAAATGATCAGCTTCGATGCGTCTCGCAGCAATTTAAAGCCGTTTGTTCGATCTCGTCTCTGCAAGTAACTGCCTTCATGAGACGAACCATCGATGCTTTTAGACGTAACTGACCACCAAATGCTTTGGCGCTTGGGTTGTCGCATGTTTGTGGCGCGCTTATCGAGGCGTCAATATTGTGGCGATATTGTCGATGCGACATTATTGACAAGCAACTGTTTGGCAGCAACTGTTGAGCAGCACTGTTCTCCCCCTTTTTACACCACACTTGAACTCTTTGCAGAATGGCTAACAACTAC
>CBDTVC010000360.1:0-4339 GCA_965363925.1 uncultured bacterium
CGATTCGTGATCTTGCATCGTTGCTCACTGAAACGGCAGAGCAGCTTAAGTGACTGGGCGGATTGGGGGCTGAGTGTGCCGCGATGCGCGCAACGTTTCAGGCGAAATCTGATAACGACTAAGCAAGCTGCTCGGGTGCAAGAACCGGATAGTCGATTTCGATTACGCCCGTTGATATGTCGCGTAGTCTCCGGGTGAGTAGCTTGCGTTTGAATGAGCTCAGGTAGTCTACAAAAAGAACTCCTTCCACGTGGTCAAACTCATGTTGAATCACGCGCGCAAGCATTCCGCTAGCCTCGAGCGTTTGCTCCGAAAACGCGCGATCCTTGTAGTCCACTTGCACAATTGAAGGTCGCTCAATGTCGTAGCGGATATCGGGGATAGACAAACAACCTTCTTCAAAGGGCACGAGGTCGTCCGACTCGCCGACAATCTCGGGGTTGATAAAAACCATCGGCTGCGGCGGGACTGTTTCGCCATCCGCTTCCAAATCTTCCCGGAGTGGTTCGAGGTCGACAACAAATAATCGGATCGCCTGCCCAACCTGTGGCGCGGCTAATCCAATTCCGGCAGCGCCACGCATCGTTTCGAGCATGTCGTCGATCAACTGCTGCAGCGAGTCGCTAACCCGCTCAATTTCGGCTGCATCTTGACGAAGGACGTCGTGACCGTAAAGATAAATCGGTAAAACCATCTGAATCCTGATAGCTATCGGGGCTGCAAGTTGATTGGCAACGAACACAGAGCAGGCATGTTGGTGCTTGCTGCGTGGCGAGCCATAGTGTTCGGCACTACGCGGGACAAACTACCGTCGGTTTCAAACTCGGGCTGACACTTGATCGCGTCCGCCCCTCTGACAGGCATTTTGACGTTGCGGTGTAGCTTAATCGCGACTAGCCAGGAATTCCTGAAGGATTACCGCAGCAGCGAGGCGATCTAGTACGCCTTTTTCACGTCGCTTCTTCCGTTTTGCTCCCGAAGCGCGCAGAATCTCTTCAGCGGAGACAGATGTGTTCGTCTCGTCCCACGTAACAACTTCGATCAACGGAAATCGCTTCTTGAGCCGATTAATGTATTCCTGCACGAGATTGGTCATGCGACCTTCTTCGCCGGCGGGTGTCAACGGCCATCCAATTACGATGGTGCTTATTCCATCGACAGAGTTGATCCGCGAAAGCTCGACAAGTGCATCCTCAGGACTAAACGTGCCATGCGGCTGTGCAAACAGCGCAAGTGGGTCCGTTACGGCGATACCGACGCGACGCGTCCCGTAGTCGATTCCTACGATCCGTTTCGAGGGCCGCTTGTCAAGCCGTTCTTCCGGGCTCTTTTCGGGCCGTTGCTCCGGACTTTGGGGGGACCGCTCCGGCGATCCCTCTGAAGGCCGTTCGGACGGCAGATCTGAAGGCCTGTTACTCTTTCGGTCCTTTGAAATCGGCACTATCAGGCGGGACTTCGTAGTTGAGGTCAACAAGCGGCGTCTGAAGCACTTCTTTCAGCCTCTTGCTTGGCTTGAAGTGTGTCTTGCGACGGCTCGGAATAAAGACAGTTTCATTTGTCTTCGGGTTACGCGCCTTGGGTTTGGCCTTTGTTTTCTTTACTTCAAAGACACCAAAGTCGCGAAGCTCGATTCTTACTTCCGGGTCCGCTTCGAGCATTAACTCTCCAAGCGCCGACACAACTGCTCCAACCCAAGGTTCGGTTTTGTAAATGGGCTCGTCCATCAAATCAGCGACACGTCTAGCCACATCTTTTTTCGTGAGCGTCTTGGCACTATCGGACATTCCAGTGGCCCTCCTCAGGCATGTTGGTGGGACTGTCGAAGGTGGGGGGTGGCCGGGAAAAGAGGGGTATTCAATTCAGCGCCAACCGTAATCTGTCAAAATCTACGGATTTTAAGCCGAGCTACAAACAAACTTCACAATTTAAGCGAAGTGACAGCTGAAGCGACTGCCGCGCCTGCGACGGCATCCGGCTAGTTTTCTTCATAGCGTTCTTCGAAACGATAGACGCCATGAACACCTTGTACACGTAGGATACGTGCAATTATTCGTTGCAGATGACGCAAATCGGCAACATAGAGTAGTATTGTACCCTCGAAAATTCCATCCTCTGTGTCAACAGTAATTGAGCGGATATTGGTTTTGAGGTTCTTCGAAATCAACGTCGTCACATCGCTAATCATCCCTACTCTGTCTTCGCCGACAATTCGAAGCGCCGTCACGAACTGGACATCTTTTTGACGGCTCCATTCCACCGGCACAATCCGATCCGGTTGATTGACAAGGAGATTAGGGGCGTTCCGGCAGCTCACACGATGAATACTGATGCTGCCTGTGCGGCTGACAAATCCAAAGACGTCGTCTCCAGGGATGGGGTTGCAACACGTCGCGTAGCGGGTATTGATGTCCGTGTGTAGCTCGCCGTCTATCATCAGGGCGGGCTGCCCTGACTCGTGAGCCGTTGAAAGAAAGCTCTCGTACTGGGCCTGAATCTTGTTCGCATCGTGCGCTGCTTCATCAGTCGATGCCTGATCATCAGTCTGCAATACGTTTACGAGCTCGGTGGGATCAAGGAGACCAATTCCGATTTCGTAAAACATCTGGTTCCGGCTGGAATACTTGAGCTTGCTTGCGGCCACCGTCAACTCACGATCATCGGGGGAAAGGTCCGTCTTCTTCAGGCGTTTTTTCCAGATTTCGAGTCCAAGTTCGTATGACTTGTTCCGTTTTTCGTTTATCCAGTGACGAACTCGACTCCGCGCCTTGTGTGTAACGACGAAGTTCATCCAGTCCGGATTAGGCGTCTGCTTTTTCGAGGTAATCACCTCGACCTGATCTCCACTGCGCAGCCGATAGGAAAGCGGTACCATCTTTCCATTCACTTTCGCGCCAATACAATGGTACCCGATTTCGGTGTGAACCTGGAAAGCGAAGTCTATGGGAGTCGCGTTGGTCGGAAGCGTCAGCAGATCACCCCGAGGTGTAAACACGTAAATCTCTTCGCTAAAGAGATTAAGTCTAAACTCCTTAACAAAGTCGGTCGCGGCTTCAGGTCGCGGGCTATCGAGCAAGTCTCGGACCCAGGACAAAAAGTCTTCCATCCGACCATCTGCCTGACTTACATCTTCTTTGTACTTCCAGTGTGCGGCCACGCCTTGCTCAGCAATTTGGTGCATTTGCTGAGTGCGGATCTGTACTTCCACGCGCTTGCCTTGCGGACCAAGAACGGTTGTGTGCAAACTTTGATACCCGTTAGATTTCGGCACCGAGATAAAATCACGGAATCGTTCAGGCAGGGGTTTATACAAATCTGTAATGATTGAATACACTCGCCAGCAGTCTTCCTTACCCTTGGCGTCTTCGCTAGTCAGAACGATCCGGATTGCAAATACGTCGTAGATGTCTTCAAGCGGCTTGTTCTGCCGACGCATTTTCTCGAAAATCGAGAACGCGTTTTTCGATCGCCCATAGATTTCGAACGTAAATCCGTCCTTCTCCAGCCGTTCTTTCACCGGACCAATAAACGACTTGATAAACGCCTCGCGCTGCTCCTTGCTGTCTCGGAGACCGCGAACGATTGCCGCGTATTCTTCGGGATGGAGCGCTTCGAGGCACAGGTCCTGTAATTCACTTTTTATCGTGAACAGTCCGAAGCGATGTGCCAGAGGTGCAAACAGATCGAGGGTCTCGCTGGCAATCTTGAGCTGTTTGTGTTTTGCAAGCGATCCGATCGTGCGCATGTTGTGCAGGCGGTCCGCAAACTTGACGAGAATGACGCGGATGTCCGTCGCCATGGAGAGCATCAACTTCCGGACATTTTCGGCCTGTCCAAGTTCACGCGACGAGAAGACGTCCTCGATCTTTGTGAGACCGTCGATGATCACCGCAAGCGTTTCACCAAACTCGTCCCGGATGAGGTCGAGCGAAAACTCCGTGTCTTCAACAACATCGTGGAGCAGGGCCGCCGCTACGCTCACGTCGTCAAACGCGACCTTCTCTGCCACGAGCTGGGCAACTTCTAGTGGGTGCGATATATACAATTCGCCCGAGACACGAGTATCGTTACGATGTGCCCAATAGCTCAGCCTGAAGGCACGAACAATCATCTCCTCATCAACCGATGGGAGGTTCTTACGGCAGGTTTCCAATAGGACATCCAACCGCTTCTGATACTGCGGTTCGATCACAAAATCCGTCCCGGACAATATGCTGGATGCCTTGATCATTGGTAGTTGACTCGGACGACGAACGCGGACTATTACACTACTTCCTGCTAACCTTAACGCGAGGAGGCTGTTCCGAGAGACACCATGCCGCCTCGGTTGAGCGATGTCCCG
>CBDTVC010000361.1:0-4324 GCA_965363925.1 uncultured bacterium
GTGAGGAGTAGGTCTTGCGCGAGAACGGGCCTCGTCAATGTGGGCGAAAATTTCGCTGTCAATTTTTGATCCGGATATCGCCGAACTGTTTGCTCAAGGAAACGCATTTCGTCAGGCTACTTCGTGGCCGCAGCTTCAACAGTCTCCCAGACACGAAGCACGTTCTCACCCATAATCTTGGCGATATCAGCTTCGCTATAGCCCTTCTGAAGTAAGGCTTCGATCAAGTTCGGATACTCTGATACGTCCTGTAACCCACTTGGCAAGAACGTGACGCCGTCAAAGTCCGAGCCGAGCCCAATGTGGTCAATGCCGACAAGCTTGACGGCGTGGTCGATGTGGGCAACCACGTCATCAATTGTACCAATCGGATTCGCGGTCCGTTGTTCGGAGTAGTATTTGTACCCTTCGTCCGAATCCATTTCGATGCCGTTTTCATCGAGGTATTGTTCGATTCCTTCAATGATCGGATCACCCTGGCCGGAGTACTCACCACGGAGGAAGCTGGAGCCAAAGTTGATCATTACCACACCGCCTTTCGCGGCGAGTGCCTGTAACAGGTCATCGTTCATGTTGCGCTCCCAACCGGGTGTAAACGCGCGCATAGACGAGTGAGAGGCGATTGCCGGGACCGTCGAAAGCTCGACGGCTTGGTAAAAAGCCTCGTCCGAAACGTGAGAGACGTCTACCATGATTCCGAGCCGATTCATCTCTGCCACTACTTCTTTGCCGTAGTCTGAAAGCCCGCCCCACGTCCCTGTCGAATCGTACGATGAATCTGATATCAGATTATCAGCTCCGTGCGTGAGAGTGATGTATCGGATGCCACGGTCCCGGAAGTATTCCAGGTTTGCAAGATCAGCTTCGATTCCCGCCCCGTTTTCCATTCCCATTGGTAGCGAAATGATGCCCTTCTCAAAATTGGCTCGAACGTCTGAAGGGGATTTTGCAATTGCATATTTGTCCGGCCACTTCTGCTCAAACGATTCGACAAGGTCGATCAGTTCATCAGCGTGCGCCTTGGCTCCACCCTTCACCTGATACTCTGATGCGATGTAAATCGACATAAATGGCGCATCGGTCCCACCTGCTTTTGCTCGAACGTAATCGAAGTCTCCGCCGAGCGTTCGACCCGAGATGTCTTCAAACCGATTCATCATGCGATACGGAATATCAACATGACCGTCAACCATAATGTACTTATGGGCAATTTCGTCAGCCCGTTCTGCGAGATTATCAGACTGCGCAGCTTGGTCAGCGCAGCCCGATATCACAATAGCTGCTACGAAGAAAAAGGGAGCAAAACGAGTCATTGGATATTTCCAGTTATTCTGAAATTCGGGCGCAAATCTGACACACCAAGTAAGGATTAGTTGGCGTTGACATCTATCAAAAACCATGGTCTTGGCGGCCGCTTGAAGCGAAGATACGGCCGATCGAACGTGTTTATTGGTCAATTTTGTCGAACGTCCCGCCAAAGAGGAGGTCGCGGACTCGCTCGGCTTCGAGAAAGTCATGTGGGAACCCGCGATCAAAAGCGCTGATCTCGTTTAACCTTGTCATGTGATCGGCGCCCAACTTCACATCAAGCGCTCCAAGGTTGTCTTGGAGCTGACCAACCGTTCGTGCCCCAATAAGTGGGATAATCGTTTGGGGCTGCTGCATAATCCAGCGAATAGCGACTTGGGACGCTGAACATCCGAGCTCCTTGCCAATGGCAAGGCAGGTCTGCGCGACAGCGAGATTGCGATCTGTCAATGCCGAACCGTCTTTTGCGCGACCCTCTTCCGGTGGTGTATCCAGATTGTACTTTCCAGTCAGCACGCCTGCGCCCAGTACGCTCCACGGAGTCACACCCAGACCAAGTGCCTTGGCCATCGGCAACAGATCACGTTCGGCGGCACGATCAATTAAACTGTATCGAAGCTGGAGGCCTACAAATCTCGACCACCCCCGAAAATCTGCGATGGTATTTGCCTGGCTGACTATCCACGCTGGTGTATCGGAAATGCCCACATACAATACCTTGCCCTGGCGCACGAGATCGTCAAGCCCACGCATGACTTCTTCAACCGGAGTTGTGAAGTCCCAGGCGTGTAGCCAGTACAAATCGATATAATCTGTGCCAAGTCGTTTTAAACTGTCTTCGACAGATTGCATCATGTTCTTGCGATGGTTGCCACTCGCGTTGGGATCGTCGCGTTTCATAAAGAGCGAATACTTTGTGGCGACGACAAAGTGATCCCGGTCAGCACGAATAAAATCTCCGACAAATCGCTCACTGGTTCCTTCGGTATAGCGGTTGGCCGTATCAAGGAAATTGCCGCCGGCATCCGCGTAGGCGTCGAAGATCTTTTTGCTTTCCTCTTTAGTGGCTCCCCAATTCCATTCGGTGCCGAACGTCATGGTGCCAAGTGCCATTTCGGAAACCCGGAGCCCGCTTCGGCCAAGTAGTTTGTATCGCATTGTTTACTGGAGTTCAGATCAAGAGTGCAAAAAGGAACGTGGCGATCTTCATGTGTTTCGGTTCCGACAAAGCGTTGTTAGTTGTCGGGCGCGATAAGCACAAGTAACGGCCAAGCGGGTTGGCTCGTTCCGCCTCTTCGTCGATTTTGGTCGTTGGACGGGTGCCTTCAATCGAAACGCGATTCTTGCGATCACCAGTGCGATGCAAGTCCGGATCAGCGCAACTCGGCCAGCCTGACTGCGAGACAAAACAAGTGTCATTACTGCCGGCCAAACCAGGTAGAATTGTTCTTCAACGGCGAGTGGCCAATTACAAAGGCAGAAACTCTAGGAAGGCTCAACAAAAGTACGCACTCCTTCAGGCGTATCTGGCTAGTGTCGATAGACCGACACGATGCGCAACCGCGCACTAGTCAGCGGCGCTTGGGATGAGTCTAGTTCTCTGAAACAAGAACCGATGGCGAGGGCCGATCGCTTGGCTTTGGGGAACCATCGTACGGAAAGTATGACTTCAGGCGTAGAATCGGAGACTCGATTAGAACCCAACTAAGTTGGGCTGCAACAAACGAAACCGAAATGACTGCTAGGCCAAATACAATCGGGCCAGTACTCGTCAGACCCGCAGAATCGAGCAAGTAGATAACGGGGAAGTGCAGCAGATAGAGTCCGTAACTAATACGGCCAGTTGCAAGCAGAGGGCGTACCGTCAGAACCCGATCAACCAGCTCTGATTGTCTGGTCGCAGATCGAATCAAGACCGCGCCGAACAGGGCCGCCCATAACGTGTATCCGGCACCTTGTTGCAGCGGATGCAGATAACTGTAAGGGCTTGCTGACAGAAGTCCCAACCCAATTAGCGCTGTGCCAACAACAAGAAGTACGGGCTTGCTCGTTTGTAGAGCGACTGTGACGCCCTTTGGTCCGCGGATCCATAGCGAGATTGCTGCCCCGATAACGAGCGCATCCATCCGCGCGATCAAGAGGGTGAATGCAGCAAGACCGTGTTTCGGGTGAACCCACAATCGAAACGCGATGCTTGCGACTACCAAGGCGATGCAAATCCGGATCAGAGCAACGCGGCCAGCTTTACTTCGAGACAAAACAATTGCCATCACTGCGGGCCAAACCAGGTAGAATTGTTCTTCAACAGCGAGTGACCAAAGGTGCCCGGTCTTCATCGGCGCAACGGACCAACTATCGGCAACGGCAAGTCGAATGTTTGTGAGATAGGCACCGTGCCACGGGAGTGATTGGAAAAACGCGGCCGCGTGAGCTGGGTCCGCAACAATGGGTGCTAACCCGGCCATTATTGCGAGAGTGACATAGTAGAGGGGGGCTATCCTTAGTATTCGTCTACCGTAGAAGCCGCGAAGGCGAGTGCTGCTGTTCCGATTGTCGTACAGGATGCCGGTGATCAGGAATCCAGACAAAACAAAAAACAGATCAACGCCGACCCAGCCAAACCGCAACACGTCTCGAACCCCTATGGCGAGACTGCTGGTTGGTTCGAGGTAAGCAGCGAGATGGAACAGGATCACCGCAATCACTGCCAGGCCGCGCAGGCCGTCAAGTGCCGGAATGTGTCCAGATTGCAGCCGAATGGGCGAATCGGAATGTTGTTGGATTTCCGGCATTCATGTTTGACTGGAATAGCGGTCTCATACAAGAATGTGGTCAACAAATATTGAGCCGCGACACAAATCCGATGTTTGTGGTCAATAATGATCGTTTTAAGCAGATACCAACAAGATCAGTGACTTGTTCGTGGAACTCGGATGGCGACTCATCCTGAATAGAGAACAATTGACCACGCGGCCGCATCCATCGTCACTGTCAGATCGATGGATTTCGGGGGGAG
>CBDTVC010000362.1:0-4288 GCA_965363925.1 uncultured bacterium
GATAATTCTCCACCTAGAATGTCGACTGTTGTGAATTTCATTGTCCAACGAATTGTAGGTCAGAACCGTGCCGTGTCCAAAACTGGCGTTGTCGTTCATCCAGCGCCCCGTAGACATTCACCACGGCACACCATTGCAACGTATCCGGCAAGATTGTTTGCGATAGCCTGCCTCTCCGTATTTGTCGTCACGTCGTTGTCGGTCCCGCCAACTGCAAGTGGCGCGGCATCGCCAACCGGTGCAATGCTATCGTTCACCCATTCAAGCTTATTTAGCCGGATATCAGTCGTTGTCGAAATCGATCAATCGGCGACTGTGCAGGACGTACCAACTGACAATCATCTCGCGGATGTTCGCGTACAGTCCGTATTTACAACTCTTGCTCTCTCGTTTGGCTTCTTGTTTCTGGTTCTCTTCTTCTTTCTGCCACGAGACCGCGCGTACTTATACTTTGCACTGACGATGCTTACGTTCGGCGCCGCGATCTTCCTGGATTTTCAGAATGAATTCGGGGACGTTGACTGGTACCTTCGAGCCCATCGGGCATTTCTTGCGGCAGGCCTACTCTACGGGTTGCGCTTCCTGTATTCATTATTCCTGTCGCGGCCACCAAAGGTTTTCCCCGTGATTTTTGCCGCCTTGGTTGCTGCAGGAGCGTTGGCAGTCTGGGAACCGAATGACAACATGAAGTACCTGACGGTCATGGTGGCGGTCCTGTGGGTTGAGTACTCTCGAATCCTGATTGGCGCAATCAAGAAACGGGAGCGTGGCGCGTGGATTATGGCGTCGGGGTTCTCGGTGTTTTTCGTCGCCAGCCTCTACGACCTGCTTATGGATACGGGCATGATTGATCCGATTTACAATATGTACAACGGCTATCAGTTTGGATTCCTTGGGCTTTGTCTTGGGTCAGCAGTTTATTTGGCACAGGCTATGTCTCTTTCCAATAAGGAGCTGGTAGGCCATGAAATACGAATTCGCGAGGAAGCATTGGAGCGACGATTACTCGCTGCCGAGATGTCTCGCAAGACTAAAGAATTAGAGGACGCAAGGGACCTGCAGCTGTCGATGCTTCCGTCTGAACGCCCGGCACATCCTGAACTCGCGATCGCGGCCTACATGAACCCAGCGAGCGAAGTCGGCGGCGACTACTACGACTTTGCCGTTGACGCAAACAACGTGGTTACGGTTGTAATTGGAGATGCAACCGGGCACGGCCTGAAGGCCGGCATCATGGTAGCAATTGCCAAGAGCTTGTTTGTAGGTGCTGCGCCGGCCGTAGACATCCGAGCATTCTTTGCCCATTGCACTCGCGTTCTCAAACAGATGAATCTTGGAAATCTTTTTATGGGGCTCACGATCTTGCGGTTTGATGGTCGCGAACTCGTGGCATCAAGTGCAGGCATGCCACCAATATTGGTTTTCCGCGCGTCGAGCAACACGGTTGAATCAGTAGTGCTCAAGGGAATGCCACTTGGCGCATTTGATGCATTCCCTTATCAGGAATACGAAACTTCGCTGGATCCGGGCGACGTTGTATTACTTATGTCGGACGGTTTCACAGAACTGTTCAATGCCGGAAGGGAAATGCTGGGGGACGAGGCGGTGCTCGATCTCTTCGGCAAGGCAGCACGAGGTGCGCCGCAAGAGATAATTGATCAGTTGGTTACGGATGCGGAGTCGTGGCAAAACGGTCATCCGCAGCAGGACGACATTACGTTTGTTGTTATTAAAGCAACGTAGCACTACGGGTCGACAACGCCCTAGCAGCAGGGACGACGTGAGGCAAGCCCAAGCGGCCATCGCCGACCGGCCGTGGGCCACCTGAATTGCGTGGCTAGGCGGAAACTTCCTCGCTCTTTTCAGTCACTAAGTAAGCGCAAAACAACACAATAAATATTGCATCGAGGACGAGTGTAACACCAGCTTTGGCAAGATAGGCTCCTCCCAAGTTCAGCACTAGACTGATGAACACCAACTTGCTGACCGTGGCGCAGACCAGTACCAGTTATCTAACATGGGTTTTGAAAGCACCGTAAATCAGCATAAGCCCGACGCCACCAACCAACACGCCCCAGTTTCGAACGATGAGTTCAGAGACAGGGCTTTCAACGACCTCGCCGAATATCATATTCAATGCCTGATGGGGTGCCACTGCCACGAAAAACATCGTGCTGGTAAGTGCTCCCGACACGAGCATAATCCACTTGATGTTCCGACGTATCCATTCCATTCGTTTGTCGTTCTGTTTGGTTAGGGCTTATGATATACTAAACCCAGCCACGAATCCTTAGTGGATCCGAGCGGCGTTGCGGATGCAAAATAGGCGAACGGCGCTCGTTCATTGATGGACACATCAGAGGAGGGGAATCTGCAACGTCCGCTTCCAGGAAACGATCGAATTAGGAACGAGGGGCGGCGAGTTAGATCGCCGGATTTCTCACCGCATAAAGGGTTAGCTGGGGCCCGCTTTGGTGTGGCATACCTCCAGAAAACTACATGTGGTTTCAGTCTCCGCAATCCGAAGGAACCGATGGAGCGCTAGGGGTCGTATCGAGCTGTTCAGACAACATTTCGCCTAGAAGACTGTCGTATTCGCCCAGCAACTCGCACTGCAACTTGAGTGTGATCGCGAGTCCACCTCGTATCGCTCCAAACACTTCTCCCAGTTTCCTTTGTCGGCCACCGATACTTGCAACGTCGCTGACGACTTGATCTTGACGCTCCAGATAGAGCTGCTGTAGGCGGTACACCTGCGAGATACGGCTTACCCGATCAAAGTCCATGAAGTGCACCGCGCGTGTCATTCTCGCAGTGTCCCAGGCATCGTCGCCAAGGAGTGATACTTCGAAGTTGACTCCCGTTATCTCGGGGTTGTTGTTTTGATCAAGAGCCGCCAAGGCTTGCTCCAGATCAACGAGGAGAGCCTGATTTTCTCCGCGGGCGTCCAGCATTTGGTCTCGATTGTCTCTGGTTTCCGCTATGATGCGGTCAACGGCAGTCTCGGCCAACTTTCGCTGCGCCAGGCTCTCACGATATTCGTCGACTCCCAATGCTACAAGGACCGAAAGAATAATGAGTGTGGCCTCAAACAGGGCCTTCGGCAACCGGCGGATTAGCCACTTTCGCATTTCCATATGTTTGTCCTCATCAACCATTGTTACAAATCCGCGCCAGCTAACGTCCCATGCCAACGCATCTCATTGTCCTGCCAGAAGAAGCTTTAGCCGCTTAATGTTCGCCCGATACGCGTCCTCTTCTCCAACCTTAACTGCTTGAGAAAGCGCTAGGGCCGTTTCATAATTATCCAACGCGGCCTTACGATTACCATTCTTTTCAAAGGCCTCGGCCAGCCAGCGAAAGCTGAGCGGGTATCTATTATAGACCTCTGCATTGCGTTTGAAGACCGTAACGGCTTCGGTGTAACGCTCTTCTTGCATCAGCGCTAAGGCCAGCGTGACGTAGGATTCTGCACTCTGCGCGGCGGCAGTGCCATACTTGGCAGTGATCCTCTCCTCATGGGATAAGAATGCCTCTACCGTAAAGGACTGCCGCACCGCTTCAGGTAGTTGCAGGTCGGCGAATACCATTTTTAGTCCGAAATAATTTGTAAGAAGCGGTGCCGACATATGGCCTTCGCCCTCGAACTCCTCATGGTGCCAACGTGTACCGCGCGGCGCTTTTTCCTCAAACACAGCCACAAAGCGTTTTAACTCCTGACGCATGCCCCAGCCATCCTCGCCACCGATTCCAAAGAAAATAGCCTTGTCCTCAAAATCAGAATCATCCAATGTCGTCTTGGCCTGCTCGGTTAATTCCTCCTCGTTCCACCACATCGCCGGGCTCATGACGATGTAGGCGTCGAACATCTCAGGTCGATTCAGTAGCGTATAGGCGGCCAGGGTCCCTCCTAAGGAGTGGCCTTCGAGTACCTGATAGGGATGTGTCCGATACGTCTGGTTGATATGCGGCATCAGCTCCTGGGCGATAAAATCCAGGAACTTGGGTCCACGTCCGCTTTCTTCAAAGCCTTCCATCGGACTTGGCGTAAGGTCCCGTTGTCGGTTGATACTGGGAATGCCCACAATGATCATCTGCGGCACCTGTCCGGTGCGCGAGAGTACCTCGATACTGCCTGCCACGTGCACCATATTTTGCCTGCCGTCTAGCAGATAGAGCACCGGATAGTTCACCTTCGTAGCCGCATAGTCTGCTGGAAGGCTAACCAGGATAGGACGATCTTCTTCCAGAATCGTCGATGACAAGGTAAATTCGTTCGCGATTGTGA
>CBDTVC010000363.1:0-4286 GCA_965363925.1 uncultured bacterium
CGGCCCTCACAATCCGAAAGATGAGCGTCAACTGGGAAGTCCCTATACGTGGGGTGTTTACAACGGTGCGTGGGGTGTGGACGTTAGGAACGCAGACGGGCTTATTGTCGTTTCGGACATGACGACTGGCTTTTGGGCGTTTAAGATGGATGGCTTTGATGGCTGGTCCGGCGAGAAATTCGGGCTACCTGATATCTCGACCTCGCAGGATTGGAAGAAGGGTCCTGCCAACAGGGAGTAATAAGCTGTGGTCTCTCGGAAGGACGTTTGGCTCCTATTGCTGTTTCGCTTTGGCGGAGCGGCTGCGAGGGATGTAGATGATGGTGTGTCAATAGCTTATCGACACACAACAAAATGGAACTATTCAAATCGGAACGAACCATGAACCGCAGTAAACTATCAGTCCTTGTTGTTGCATTCGCAGCGTTGTTTATCGTGATGCCTGTAGATGCACAGTGGACAGCCGAGAAGCCCGGAAGTGACAACCTCACAGTGCTTTCGCATATCGAGCTTGGACCTCGGCTAAGTGTGTCAGACATGGACATCGAGCAGGATGAAAGCCGGCCCTATGCGTACGTTGGAAGAATGCAGTACGGACCAGAAGGGCCACGCGGCATGGATATTATCGACTTCAGCGACGAGAACAATGCCAAGCGAATCTATGAGTGGAGAATCGAGAATCAAGATCTCCACCTTGGCACCGGCGGGATGGATGTCAAACACTTCAAGGTGAAGGACCGGCATTACGTCGTTCAGTCTCTGCAGTTCGGACAGGGTGGTCCAAACTCTGATCTCGGAGCTGTCGTGCTCGACGTCACGGGGTTGCCTGATGTGTCCACCGTAAAGGAAGTCGGCAGAATTCACACACCAGACTTGCCGGGTGGGTTTCACAACATTTTTGTGTACAAACATTCGAACGGCAAAGTACTCTTGATGGCAACGGTTTCTGGTCCGTTCGCCGCTGTGTTTGACTTGGGCATGGTCGTCGATGGAAAAGCTGATGATTCCATGATTGCCAAGATCCCGGTCCCGGGTCAGGAGTCAACTCGTCGCGGGTATCATGACTTCTATGCGGGGTATCACATGGAAACCAGCACTGACCGATTCTACGGTGGTGGTGCGGGTGGCTACTATGTTTACGACGTAACGAACCTTGACAGTCCGGACCTTATCGTTTCGCTTGTCGGTATCTCAGGGGTCAGAAGTGGACACACGTTTACGCCAAGCCCAGACGGACGCTACGTTGTTGCTGAAACCGAATACCAGTATGCGCCTTTACGGATTTTCGACCTGAAGCCGGCGCTCGACGGCGACGTCCAGACCATTCGCAATCCAATCTCAGCGTGGACAGCCGATTGGCAGAATCTGGTGCATAACCACGAGGTTCGCTGGCCGCTCGTTTTTGTGTCGGGCTATCTGGACGGATTGCAGGTCTTTTCGCTGGAGGATCCGAAAAATCCGGTCACAGTCGCTTATTACGATACGTATCTGGGGCCTCCGAACACAGATCGTTATTCGATGTTTAATGGATCGTTCGGGATCGACGTGCGTAACTCTGATGGGCTGATCGCAATGAGCGACATGACGACCGGTTTCTGGCTGTTCCGGATGGAAGGGTTTGACGGCTGGAGTGGAAAGAAATTCGGCGTGCCGGATGTTACTTCAGCACAGAAGTGGGACACCGGTCCTGCGGCCCGATAAGTTCTTGGTCAACTAAAAAGTGATGCTATGCGTGTTTGGAATTGGGGACACCGAATGAGTCGTACGACAGCGGTCTTCGCCCCTGTTACGGCATTGGCTTTGGTGGCTGGGCTACTCAGCCTGGGTTCGGACGGTGCCAGAGGGGTGACGTTAGAAACGCTACTTGCAACTGCGAACACGTCGCAGCAGTCAGGTGTAGTTTCGACGTGTTCGGCCGGCCCAGAGTATTATCAGATTGATCTCGTTTCCACACGTAAACTTCCCGGCACCTATGGTGCAAGGGGTGTTGTTGACGTGCAGTTTGCTCGCTCACCCTTCGGCGTCGCATTGTCTCCAGAGGGCGAGTACGTTTATGACCTAAGGTTCGTCGTGGAGAATATTCGACAACCAGCGCAAGGGCAGTATGTCGCCTGGTTGTCCACGCCGAACCTGGATCGCGTTGTCCACGTTGGGCCCCTTGGGGACGACCTGGAGATCACTGGACAAGTTAGCTTCAACAAGTATCTGGTAATCGTTTCAGTTGAGCCGTCAGATTACTCACCGGAAAGGTGGTCGGGTCCGATCGCACTTCGAGGCTTGTCCAAGAGTGGATTGATGCACACGTCGATCGGGCATGGTTTGTTTGAGGATGAACCGTGTACGCAGTACGGGTTTAACTAGTACGGCGGACCTCGTCGTGATTTGGGAAATGCCGATTTGTGACGGGCGATCTAAGCTTTTAAACGTCGGCGCCTTTAAACGTCAGCGGGTATAACTAAAACGTGAGCGTGAGATGCGCGTGGGAAAGATGAAAATCCGTAAGTCAGGTTGTGTATTGGCACTTGCCGTGTCATTTCTTTTGGTGCCGATCGTTAGTGCGCAGACGACCGAGGAAAAGGAAACGTCGGAGACGAAGTCGACGGTTGATCATTCCAAGATGGACCATTCAAAAATGGGGCAGACCAAGCCGGATACGGCTGCCGTTGATCACTCCAAGATGGACCACTCTGGGATGAATATGTCGAAGGATAGCACTTCGGCGGATTCAGCGAAGCCAGCGATGGAACCTGTAATGGAGGGGATGGATCATTCCGCTATGGGACACGCCATGCCAACCGACGCGTTTGCCTGGCGGATGCCTCCGATGGACATGTCAATGCCGATGACTCCCGGTATGATGAACATGCTGCCGACGTCGACTCCGTTCTTGCCTGGAAAAGGTATGGACATTTCTGCGTTGCCCGAGGCCCGGCCCTCCGAAATAATGCAGTTTGCTGATGGCGATACACTGGTACTCGAAGCAAGCCTTGTGCGCCGCACCATTGGCGGCGAGGACTTCATCATGTACGGGTACAATCAACAGTATCCTGGGCCGCTTATCCGTGCTGACAAAGGCGCTACGGTCGTTGTTGATTTTGTAAACAACATTGATCAGGAGACAACAATACACTGGCACGGGTTGCGATTGGATAACCGCTTCGACGGCGTTCCCGGTCTTACACAGGCACCAGTCAAGACCGGAGAGCGCTTTACGTACGAGGTCTACTTCCCGGACGAGGGAATCTACTGGTACCACCCGCACGTCCGCGAAGATATTCAGCAGGACCTCGGGCTCTACGGCAACATGCTTGTAGATCCGGTTAAGGCGAATTACTACAGCCCGGTTAATCGGGAAGAAGCGTTGATTCTTGATGACATCCTGATGGATGCGGGCGGTCTTTTCCCGTTCGGCAACGAGCAGCCGGTTCATGCGCTGATGGGGCGGTTTGGAAACGTTATGCTTGCCAACGGATCCGATGACTATCGGCTAACAGCAGACCGTGGCGAAGTCGTGCGATTCTACCTCACAAATGTTGCGAACTCGCGGACATTCAATGTGAAATTCGGCAATGCCAGGGTGAAGGTAATCGGGTCCGACGTTTCGCGATTTGAGCGGGAAGCGTGGGTTAATTCGGTCCCGATTGGGCCTGCGGAACGGTACATCGTTGAAGTGCAATTTGATAAACCGGGAGACGTCGCCATCACTAACTCCATTCAGGCGATCGACCATTTCCGCGGCGAGTTCTACCCCCAGGTTGACACGCTTGCCCTGGTCTCGGTATCAAACGAGACAGTTGCCGACAACCACACTGATTCGTTTTCTTCTCTTCGCGAATACGCCGATGTCACAGCTGATGTAGACTCGTTCCGGAAGTATTTCGACAAAGAACCAGACCATACGCTTGCATTGACGCTCAAGCATAAGAACCTGCCGATCGAAACGGTCCGGATGATGGAGATCGACACGCTTTACGTGCCGCCGATGGAATGGAACGACGCCATGCCGATGATGAACTGGCAGTCATCGGGTGCAGAGGTTACCTGGGTTCTTCGGGATCTTGATACCGGTCGCGAGAACATGGATATCAATTGGTCCTTCAAGAAGGGTGATGTCGTGAAGATGCGGATTTTTAACGATCCGAAATCGTTTCACCCAATGCATCACCCGATACACGTCCATGGGCAGCGCTATCTCGTCTTGTCGGTGGATGGTGTGCCGAATCAGAACCTCGTGTGGAAAGACACAGCCATTGTTCCAGTTGGCTCAACTGCCGACTTCCTAGTGG